>WRIO01000309.1 GCA_009782695.1 Candidatus Cloacimonadota bacterium | reverse complement strand
GCCACAGCCAAAAAAGAAAAAGACTTTGCTACTGCTGATATGATAAGAAAAGACCTGTTAGATATGGGGATAGAGATACGAGATACTGCTGGCGGTGTGGAATGGTCTGTTATCAAAAAATAAAATTCTGACCTAGGAGGTTAAGGTTATGGTTTTTTCATACTATTTGAATACCCCTTTTTACTATTTAATGTGGCAAATTGTTAAACTATTCCGAAAAAAAAAGAAGTGTGTGTTGTATTGCGAAGATGCCTTTGATATAATACTTTTTCAAAATTTAGGCAAATTCCTAGCGCCTATACAAATCATAGCAAAGAATTCAACAGTGCGTAAAAAGTTAAAAACTCTTGGGTATAAAGTGGACGGGATACTTCCCTCTTATCCTGATGTAGTGCTAATGTTTCGTAATATGGCTTGGAAATTCCCCTGTAAGAAAATAGTAAAGATCGGCTTTAAACACGGAGCTTACAATTTTAAAGCACATTCCAAAGCAGAATATTACAATATGTTTAATATTTTTTTTCTCACTTCACAAGATGAAATAAATAGAGTAAGGCATACAGGAGTAAAAATTGAACTTCAAGCTGCTTATCCGAAGGTGGACAGCTTTTTTGATGGCTCTATAAATGAAAAAAGCACAAAGGATCTTGCCTATAATATGCATTTATCACCCACCAAAAAGACCCTACTATTCGCTTCAACTTGGGACAAAAGTGGTATGAGTGCTATCGAAAAATGGTATAAACATTTGCACTATCTAAAGCCAAAATACAATATAATAGTAACTGTCCACGAATGGATGTCTCAAAAGTATGTAAAAGACTTAAAAAAAGACCATGATATTCATTTTATCACAGAATTTGATAGATTAAAATATATAGCCCTTGCAGATGTCTGCATAAATGATACCAGCTCCTTGATAGCTGAAACAATACTACTAAAAAAGCCATTAGTAACCTTTACTACTAATAAAACGGAAAGATCTTTAAATAATGTGTTGAACTATATAGAAGAAGTGTCTATACAGATAGATAACTTTTTTCAGCTTGAACCAGCCATTGAAAAACTGCTTAAAAACCCATATTTATTTTTGGAAAACCAAACAAAGATAGCTAAAATATTTTTTGATGATGCAGATGGCAGCAGCGGAAGAAGAGCAGCAGAAAGGATAATAGAGATAGTGCCGGAACTACATTTATAGGGGACATCATCCCGATGTCCCATGGGTGATTTTAATATACCCCTCCGAATTGGAGTGGAATTGCTAATCGTCCGGAACCAACCTAAATGTTGTCCAGGGAGGAATATTATACAACAGTCATATAATGTAGTGATAATCGGCGGTGGTGTAGCAGGGCTTTTCTGTGGGCTTATGTTACAAGACCTACCCAAAGTTTTGCTACTGGAAAAAACTAACTGTTTAGGTCAAAAATTGCTATTGTCGGGTAATGGGCAATGCAACTTCACTCATGCTGGAGAAATGAAAGAATTTTATGGTCATTATGGTGAAAATGGCAAGTTCCTAAAAAATGCCTTTAATACCCTTTCAAATAATGATTTGATAAGGTTCTTTGAAAAACTAGGTGTAGATATTTTAATAAGAGATGATTTGAAAGTATTCCCGGAGTCTTTAAAGGCAAGCGATATTTTAAATGCAATCACACCCAAAATAGAATACAAGATAAATCATTGTTTAAGTAAAATTCTTGAAATAACGAATGATTTTATCAGCATTGAAGTTACAAATAACGACATAACACACACCTTAAGAACGAAATATTTGGTTCTTTGCACAGGAGGGGCTTCTTACCCCGAAACAGGTTCAACAGGAGATATTATCAAGCTGTTGAAAGACATTAAAACAAAAGATTTTATACCAACACTTGTTGCACCAGATATAGAAGGGGAATATAAATTTGTATGGCAAGCATTTGCTGGGATAAATTTCCCAGCTGCAAAAATGTCCCTGTGGCGAGGCGATAAAAGAATCTTGAATAGCTGTGGTTCTCTGTTGTTCACTCATAAAGGGCTATCAGGACCACTAATTTTGGACAATTCCAGATATTACGAACCTAACGATGCACTAATTATATATTTATCACAGCATACTGATAAAAAAGAATTCGAAAAACAATTATTGGAACTAATGAAGAAAAACCCAAAAAAGAAAAAAAGGAAGTTTTCAAGGGCCGGGACGTAGCCTTCCCTGTCACTTCGTATCCCCAATTTTATCTGGGCGAGCTCGCCTCTGATTTTACCATTGACGACTGGAACTGGAAGTTTAGTCTTAACGACATAAATTCAAATCCGGACATGACCCAATTCGCGCGTTACGGCGAGCCGACTTCTTTGACGCTTGGGCTTACCGAAAAAGGCGGCACCTTAGAGCAGCCGGAGGACAGCGGCGGGGTGAGCAGCCGCCCGTCGAGCACGACGAAGACGTTGGAGCTCGTGCCCTCGCAGAACCGGCTCGTGGTGTTGGCGAAGATCGCCTCCGAGGCG
>WRIO01000308.1 GCA_009782695.1 Candidatus Cloacimonadota bacterium | reverse complement strand
AGAAAGAGAAAATTTTTGGAACGATTATGAGTATATACAATTTTCCGAACCTTCTATTTATTATGACAGGGAGGTGCATCATGGTGCTATAAATTTTATAGAATTTGATGAAGCCACTGTCTTAGACCTGCTAAAGGCGGATGAAAGAGTTAATTGGGCACAGATGAGCATGATAATATATCATGAGTCATATTGCCTAGAACCAAGCGGTCCTGTTGTTACTGTTGATTTTGAGGCTACACCATTGACTGGGACAGCTCCCCTGACTGCTCAGTTTACAGATATGTCCTCCGGTGGTGCTAGCTCATGGTCTTGGTTCTTTTATGGCACAGGAGTAGCCAATTCTTTTGAACAAAATCCAGTTCATACTTACTACGAGCCTGGGGTATATACAGTTAGATTAGTAGTTAACGGGGAAAGCGCACTAGTAAAAGAAAATTACATAATCGTCACAAATGAGACTGGGGATGAAGACGATACTATACATAGTTTGACTTACCTCGGCAATGCCTATCCGAACCCATTTAATCCGGAAACCACTATAGTTTATTCACTGCAAGCAGCTGGTGAAGTAAGCCTGGAGATATATAATATAAAGGGACAACAGATAAAAACTTTGGTGAACGAATATAAAACTGCGGGATCGCATGATGTGATCTGGAATGGATTAGACAGCTACGGCAATCCTATCAGCAGTGGGATATATTTTTATCAAATGAAAACGGCTGACTATACTTCGGTTAAAAAGTTGATACTTTTAAAATAAACAACCGAACAACAATTTTAAAAAGGGTTGAAATGATTTCAACCCTTTTTGTTTTAAGCTATATCTCACTCGATTTCTTTTAATATTCTAGTTGCTTCTTTACCTGCATCACTGGCTGCGCCTTGCACTCGTATCACTTCTTGTAGTAATATTTTACCTCTATCTTTGTCCCCACGGTATATATATGTTTCTGCTATTTTTAGGTCAGCAAGCTCTATCCAGCGAGCAACACGATAGGTAGTTTTTATCTTTTTAAAGCCTTCTTCTGCTTTTTCGTATTCTCCTTTTTTTAGCAGTGATTCAGCTATCCAAAACTGTGCTTCAGCTCTGTGTTCCGTAGTCTGTAAGTCTGGAAATAATTGCTCAAGTAGGTTAATAGCCTGGTCATATTCTTTTGCCATATAAAAAGAGAAACCGATAGTGAGTTTCGTCTCTGTCTCCAGGTGCGACTGCCCCCACCTATCCATGATTATTTGATAGGCCGCTATGGCGATATTCCATTGTTGTATAGTGCGAGCTGTGATAGCGAAGTTATGTGCAGCGTCCTTTGCCAGATCACCTTCTCGGTCATGAGTTATCACAGCATAGTAATATTCGAGCGCTTCTTCAAATTTTTCTTGATTGTAGTATAGAGTCCCGAGCTTTAAGCATACTTGATTTTTTAGCTTTTGGTCGCTGGTGTAAAGAGCAGAAAGTAGATCTGTTTCTGCCTGAGCAGGTTTCTTTTCTTGCATATTTAGTGTGCCGCGGTAGTAAAGGGCTTTATAGGCAAGCTCAGCCGATATTTTCCCGTCTTCTATGACTTGGGTAAGTGGTCTTTCTGCCTTTTTTGGGTCCATTTTTATGTAGTAGATACCCTCATATAGCTTTATCTCAGCCAGGAAATCATGGTCGTTGTTTATCAAAAAAGCGAAGTTTTTTTGCATTGATTCCGCTTTTGGTCGGTTGTTGGTCATCAAGCAAGCAATGATATGTTCTTTTAGGGTTTGTATTGGTTGTATTAATATTCCCTGGGTGGAAGTGTTTTTATTATAGATTTTGAAGTATTCGTCATAATATTTATTTGCTTCGGTATACTTTTCTTCTTGATAAAAAATATAACCTAATCCTGCATAACTATTTAAGTGATTAGCAGTATCTTGCGAGTTTGTGAGTATAGCTTGCCAGGTGGTCTCTGCTGACTTCTCATCACCGGTCAAAAGGTGTAAATTGGCTAATAACTGTTGATCTTCTACGGTTTTGTTTTTAATAAATAATACAGAGTTCTTTGCTTTTTCAGAGTTTAGCTGTAGCATATATATCTTTGCGAGTGCTCTAAAATCCTCATCGGTTCTTTTCAAAACAGGAACTTGCAACAATATGTCTAAGGCATCATCCACCCTGTTATTATCCATCCAGTAATCAATGATTAAGTAGCGACTAGCGGCTACATTTACATTATCTATGTTGTTTAGAACTAATCGTTGTAAAATTTCGAGTGCTTTGACTGTTTGCTTAGTTTCCAGCAGGCAAATAGCATACTGGTGATAGTAAATAGGATTGTTTATAGTGAGGAATCTGTCTGCTTTTTCAAAATGGGTAATAGCTAAAGAGTAGTTGTTTTCCTCGAAAAAGCCACTGGCTAATGATATATTAACTCTCTGGTAATCCATCTCATTTACAAAGGGATCTTTTGTGATAGCTGTCGCTACTTCTCTTATATTCTCATTGTCACCATACTCGCTGTAAAATTTCCAGAGATAAAATCGAAAGAAATTACG
>WRIO01000307.1 GCA_009782695.1 Candidatus Cloacimonadota bacterium | reverse complement strand
CGCCCTAACGACTGAGACTATGAGTCACTCCACTGTATAAACTGTTATGTAGAACTATATATTCTTCGAGGAACTGCCCGCTAAAGCAAACGAATCTCACTACATTATTTCTTTTTTGTTACTAAAAGGCAAACCCCAAAAACTGACCTTCGTAAATCTACCTTAAAAGTAGGTTACGCCAAAAAATCAAAGGGGGGTTTTTTCGTCAAGCACTTTTTTAATATTTTTTTTTAAGGGCTTATAGAATTTTTGTATCGCCTTATTTTATAATATATTAGAATTATGTTATTTTTTGATAAAGACCCCATTTTTGCCTTGCTTTAAAAAATAATTTTTCCTAAAAAACCAATGAGCAGAAAAAAAAGTGGTAAAAATGAGGTTTTTTGAAAAGCTGTATTGGACAAAAAGTGGTAGTATTTGCATATAATATATACTTGTTATGGTTTTGTGTTTACATAGAAAACAATGAATGGTTACGGACGATGCGCAATTCCCCTCCAATTTGGAGGGGTGGACAATAAAAGATTACAGGTAACAAAGGACAAATTACAAGTCATTGGTATCTTGTCTTTTGCAATTTCCAACGAAGTTGGTGAACGGGGTGGTTAAAAAATCTATATCCGTGCGTAGCACACATTTTTCATTTCCCGTAGGGAAAGCAGCTCGGTAGAAAAAGAATACAAATAAAAAATTTCTCTCTCGCTTTCGAGACAGTTCTGCTGTCTCGAAAGCGAGAGAGAAGAATATGGTGGGTTATTGTTTTCTACCGAGCTATTATCCCTACGGGATAGGGCGGTGTGCTACGCACAGATGTGGAAATGGAGAGGGTTCCGCTCTCCGCTACAATTACATAATTAATTTAACAATGCTATAATCTTTAATATTATAGCAACGGTAAAAAAAGACTTCTTAACTATAAAAAAAGCGGTCTCAAAAGTGAGATAAAATAAAAGGATAGCTATAAATAATCGCAAGTTTTTATTTTTGATAAAACCAAACATTTCATTATAATTTTCTTTAAAAGTATTCACTTTTGTTTTTTTATAAGTTATGACCTTTTCGCATACAAGAGCAGCTGTAGCTACTATCATAATATAAGGATTGAAAAGCATAATAGAAACGGCTATAGATACAATAGCTATCCCCACTAAAATAATTCGTATTGTCTTATAATGCATAATGTTAAACACACCCCCTACTAGTATGGTTAGTTCCCTTTTTTAGAGAAACGCTTTTTGTCTAAGTATAAAAACAGACCACCCAAAGCCATAAAAACCTTAAAAAGAGTAAAAAGTAATGGGTATTGGTTCCAGCTTTTATATAGAAAGATTATTACCGATTGGTCAAGTATAAAACTAAAGCAATATGTAAAACAAATGATAGCTAAAACCATATAGATACTATATGTCTTTCGAGTCTTCATGATAAGTCTAAGGCAGTAGGGGGGGGATGATTAGATGATATTGGTTGTTTACTGTTTTAGAGTAAAAACAAACTTTTTATCGCCTTCGAGCAGTGTCAGTTTATCCTCTGATTTTTGAAAATCGAACACATTGCCGATGATTCCACCTTTGTCATAAGGAACATACATGGTCAATTTTCCAGAGCTATAAAGCCAAGGAATAGAATATCTATCCCAGACAACCACTCCATTCGAGAATACGAAAAATGATTCCCCTTTCTCTAATATCACTTCTTGATGGTCTATCATAGAACCTGTTGATTCTATGCACACCCACTGTTCTCCTGTAGCCCAGTCTTTGACTTCTGTGCTACTTGCGACGCTATAAAAACAAGCAAGAAGTAGTAATAAAGTCAATATTTTCATTCGGTTTTTCATATTTACCTCACTATTTATATATGATTATATATTTTTAATACACAAAACTCACATATTTTTCTACATACCACTCCAAAGGAATTGCCAGCGTGCACAACACGACTACAACCCATGTAAAGATGTGATAAATTTTAAAAAACATATTTACAGCTTTATATTTTGTTTGAAAAAAAGCCGATTTGTCCTTTCTCATCCATAATATTTGCATAGCATTTAGAACAAGAGCTCGCCCATGGTAATGGTATCTAAGAGTTTGCTTTGAATAGAATCATTTGTCATAATAGGTATCGATGTCCACACATACAAAAACCCGATAACAATGAAAAATATCAAAATGTTTTTCATAGTTTGTTCCCCCTTCTATTTTATTCTATTATATAGTAGTCTATTCGACTTCAAAAACAAATGTCAAAAAATCTATTTCGAGTTTTTTGTCAAGAAGTTTTTGGTGTGTTTTCGTAGGGAACGATGCCTAGCGAAGTGGACATCGTTCCGTCAGATATTTTATGAGACACATTGTTTAATCGAATCGGAGCGATGTTCGCTCGCAAGCTCGTTAGGCATCGTTCCCTACAGAAGCTGTTTCTATTCGGATTGGAGAGCCGGAGGCTCTCCGCTACAATGGTGAGGGAGTTTTGGGTATAAAAAAAGTGATTAATAATGGCGACTATCTATCTCCCACACGGTCTCCCGAGCAGTATCATCAGTCT
>WRIO01000306.1 GCA_009782695.1 Candidatus Cloacimonadota bacterium | reverse complement strand
AGAAACTGATACAAGCACAATCAAGATAAAAAAATCTAAAAAAGAAAAATCGATTAATGGCTCAAATTGTGTTTTATATGAAGTTAAATTCTCTGTTACCGCAGAAGTAGATTTAGATGCCTTAGAAAATCTTTCTGAAAATACCGATGAAATGATAAAACCTAAACCAAAAACAGAGAATACGAAGAAAAAAGAAAAGACAACCTTTGATGTTGAGGTCTGGATAGATACAGAAACGGCAGCACTTGTTTTTACAAAATCTACCATGAAATATAATGTAGTGATAGCCAAAGTAGAGATGAATTACGAAACTAATTATCAATTTAACAAGGATTTAGGTTTAGTATATAGGATTTCTGATAATATTGTTGTATCAGGTCATTTATTGTTGCTTAATAAATTTCAAAAAATAATGACTTCAACCTATTCCAATTATTTTTTTCTAAATTAAAAAAATTAAAATAATAACCGAAGAAATTGAAAAAGGTTTATCTAAAGATTAGCTAAGGTAGGGTACCAGAACACAACCCGACCATACTTGCATGCAAAACGAAAAATCATGACAAATACCTTGACATTTTTTCCCTTTTAAAAAAATATGCACACGAGAAAAAGATATGAAGGTTTGTATGGAAAACATTAAAAAAGAGCATAGTTCTATAAAAAGGGTGATAGGTATCCTTAGTGGCAAGGGCGGAGTAGGGAAATCGACAGTGACAGTGATGCTGGCAGATTCCCTGCTAAATCATGGATATAAAGTGGGTATCTTGGATGCTGATATTACAGGGTCTAGTATTCCAAGTCTTTTGGACATTCACGAGATACAGCTTAGCTCTGAGGATGATACCATCATACCATTCGTCACTGAAAAAGGCTTGAAAGTGGTGTCCATGAGCTTGATGGTCGATGATAAGAATCAGCCAATTATTTGGCGTGGCTCTGTTTTGTCAAATGTGATACAAAACATTTGGAACAAAGCAAAGTGGGGGGACATCGATTACTTACTGATAGATATGCCACCCCGCAACGCAGATATTGTGCTATTTGTTCTCCAACAGATACATCCAGACGGGATTATCATGGTCAGTATCCCTCAAGATTTTGTGCAAACTATTGTATGCAAATCTATCGAGCTTGTTCACCAAATGAACATCAAGATGATAGGGACCATCTTAAACTTAAGCTATATTACCTGTCCTTGCTGTGGCGAAGAATTTACTTTGTATCAAGAAAATAAAGTAAGTAACTCTGGTCAGAGGATACTTGGGCATTTACCAGCAAAAAGCAATTTAGCTGAACTTTCCGCAGCAAAAGGTGTGTTAGATGAAGAGACAGAAAAATTAATCACACCGATAACTAGGGTGATATTGGAAGAGGTTAAAGTATAAGTGTTTATGTTTGATAAATAGAACGATTTTTCTATCAAAAAAAATTGTAACAATTTTTTCAAGGAGTTTGTTTTAGATAGTATGAAAAGAAATAGTAAAATTTTGATTTTAGTAGTATTAACAATTGTACTCTGTATGTCGATTTACATAGCTCGTTCACAAAACCGTGGACACGAAAGAGTCAACCTATATAAATTTCCCACAGATGACGTTTTTATGATTTCAATGTCCTCTATCGATGATTCACTATTTATAAAGAAGGATACTAGTTCGAATGAGTGGCGAATTACCTATCCCTTTGATAGAAAAACAAATGATAAATACCTACAAAAACTGCTACAAGATATCAGCACCCTCCAGAGAATGAAAAAGCCTTTAACAAAAGATCAAAATAGATATGATTATTACAAGGTAAATATCGCTAAAGGACACCGTTTAATTTTATTCGACATAGAAGGTGGTATACTCGACGATTCCTATTTTGGGATAGCAGATTTGCAGAATTATGGCACAGTCAGAGGAGCTGCAGACTACACAGTGTATGAAATATCAGAAAACATTTTCAATGATATCATCCCAACCCCTTCGTTATGGCGTGATAATACTATAATCAAATTTGACAATGCTAAAGCAGATTCTATCAAGATATCGCATACTGAACACAGCTTTACTTTATTCCAAAAACAAAATACTTGGGTCTATAAAGCAAAAGAAGGAATTATGTTGTTAAATAATCTAGATCCCGCTTTCTCTAGATTGATGAGCCAGCTGAGCAATATGTCGACTAGTTCCTTCATAGATGATGCTTGGGAACAGCATGCTGAAAGCTTTAGCTATCCACTTTTGGAGATGTTTGTCTATCATAATGATGGCAAGGTAGATCGTTTAGCTTTTATCAAGAAAGATGACAGAAGTGTGATAGTGAAAGTAAATGAACAAACCGACATCCTTTATACCTGTTTAATGGGTGTGTATAATAGATTTGCTCTCACATCAAAAGATTTCGAGGATATTTTTTCCTACTCTTTGTGATCTCCTAAATCTTAGCTATATCTATAGCAAATCGTTGCTTTTGTATCAAGTGCTGTATAGCTGATTCTGCCTCTAGTAGCATCTCAAAAAGCTCTTCTTTCGAAAAAGAAGATTCCTCCCCGGTTCCTTGAATTTC
>WRIO01000305.1 GCA_009782695.1 Candidatus Cloacimonadota bacterium | reverse complement strand
TGGGCTTCGACTCTCGATCAGCCCGACGTGGACATCGTGCTTGAAAATATCAAACAAAACGAAATTCATCTGCTTGAATCGCACGTTTTTCAGTTTGATTTCCTTAATGATGATTTTGAGAAATTACCACCTAAATTATTAAAAATAATACAAGAAACACCTGAAAAACTAATAATCTATATCAACCCACCTTATGCAGAGGCTGCTACAGCTAAAAGAGAAGGAAACAAATTTGGAGTTAGCGAAAGTAAAGTAAAAAATAGATATAAACATTTAATTGGTAATGCGATAAACGAAATATTTACTCAATTCTTAGCTCGTATTTATATGGAAATTCCGAATAGCAAAATAGCAGAATTTTCAAAACAAAAGGCTTTAGTTGGACCAAATTTTACGAATTTTAGAAAATTCTTTATAACCAAATTTAAAAAGGGTTTTATAGTTCCTGCAAATACTTTTGATAATGTGAAAGGTAATTTCCCTATTGGCTTTAAAATATGGGACACTTATCAGGGTAGTCACTTAAAGAGTGCTAAATTTGACATTTACAATAAATTCGGTATTTGGATAGGTCAGAAAAATTATCATGATGGTCCAGATGTTAGATATATTAATAGTTGGTATAATAAGTTTTATGATAAAGATGGTATCGAAATTGCAGTTTTGAATACACGAGGAAATGATTTTCAAAATCAAAATTACATTTATTTATCGACAGAAAATAATAACAATCATACAAATATTGTTACTATCGATAACTTAATCCCTACGGTTATATATATTAGTGTTCGTAAAGTAATCCCAGCTTCATGGCTAAACGATCGTGATCAGTTGCTTTATCCAAACGACAAATGGTATAAAGACAATGAGTTTCAAACAAATTGCCTTACTTATGTCCTTTTTAATAATAGCAATAACATCTCATGTAAGTATGGCACAAATCACTGGATACCTTTCAACGAAAGGGAAGTCGACGCAAAAGATAGTTTTGAAAGTAATTTTATGACAAACTTTTTAACCTCACCCAATCTTTCCTATCATGTTCAGCTTACAAATGGGAAGCTAGTAAATATCACTCAAAAAGATCCTTTGATTTTTTCAGAACAAGCTCAAGCAGTATTCTCTACAGGTCGTGAGCTGTGGAAATACTATCATGCACAACCTTTCGGAGCAGGGGACTACAATGTCAACGCCTCTTTTTATGATATTCGCGAGTATTTCCAAGGTCGTGATGATAAAGGCAAAATGAACAACACTAGCCAAGACCTTAAATACAACGAACTCCTACAAAAGCTCCGTTTAGAGCTAAAACTTCTATCAAACCAAATTGAGCCAAAAATCTATGAATATGGATTTTTAAAAGAATAAACAGCTTTTCGAATCATATCGTAGGGAAGGGTTACCTAACAACCTGTCTGAAGGACACTTTCTAATTCCATTCCAAATTATTACGAAAATAATTTCGTAAAGTATTATTTTTAAAAAATTACTTTATAACTATTAAGTTTTGTAACAGTATATAAACAATTATGATACAAAAAGGGAGATACAAGGGACTTGGGAGTAGCTCGGAGCTACTCCCAAGTTCCTTGCTTCCTCTTTGTGTTAACACATTATAATTTAAATAGATATAGAGATTTTTTTGTAAAATTATATTTTATAGTATTTAGTAGCGGAGAGCGTCCCCACTCTCCACAACATCCGTCCGAAGGACACATTATTCATTTCCCGTAGGGATATGTCCGTGTGCTACGGACAAATGTAAATTTGGAGAGCGGGGACACTCTCCGCTACAATAATTTTCGCTTTCAGTCAAAAAAAGTTCTTGACAAAAATACCGCTATAAAATTTTATGGCATTCCATCTAAAGTTTCGTCTAGAATCTGATGGAGTATATAGTGACTAAAAGGGCTTAAATAAAGCCACATAGCAGACTCATTATTACAAAAATATTGAAGTATAAGTAGCCTTTGAAACAGTTCAAAATTACCATATTTTGATATAGTGAACTAGATTTCACACAGCATAACAGAATAACAGGAGAAAAAATGAGTGTTAGCGATCCGATAGCTGATGCATTGACGAAGATCAGGAATGCATATCGTGCCGGACACAAGACAGTCCATGTCAATCATTGTGGACTGGTCGAATCCGTCATTAAGATTCTTGCGTCAGAACATTATATCAATAATTTTTATATTATTGATCGTGACCCCGAAAAGAAGATATTGCGTAAGCAACTATTAGTAAATCTTCGCTATACCGAAGCAGGTAAGCCTATCATCCGGGGATTAGAAAGAGTAAGTAAGCCAGGTCGTAGAGTGTATGTAAAAGCAACGCATATACCTTCGATTTACAACAACACAGGTAACGCTATCATCAGCACCAGTAATGGAGTGATGACAGACAGAGAAGCCCGCCAGCAGAATATAGGCGGCGAGTTTGTGTGTAAGGTGTGGTAGGGAGGCAGTATGTCAAGAATAGGTAAAAAGCCGATAGCTATCCCTGCTGGCGTCACAGTGGAAGAGAAAGAGAGAAAGATAGTCGTTAAAGGTAAAAAAGCTACA
>WRIO01000304.1 GCA_009782695.1 Candidatus Cloacimonadota bacterium | reverse complement strand
ACAATCACTCCTGCCTGCTAGCAATATAGTAGGCAGGGGGATTTGTGAACCTTTATGGCAGACCAACGACACCTAAACGCTACCGATACTATCAATTTTGGGAGCTATTACACACCAGAAAAAATAGTGGATATTGTCTATGATTTAGTGCATAAAAATGTGCCTAATCATAGCGAACATATCTTTTTAGACACATCTTGTGGGTATGGCAATTTTCTGCGGTATCCGAATTCTATCGGTGCTGATATAGACCAAAAGGCTATCACCGAAAGCAAACGAAAACCTAATAAGGTTATATACCACCATAATAGCCTTTCAAATGTCTCTCGCAGTGCCTATAACCTAAAAGAAAACGATAAAGTCATCATCATAGGCAATCCTCCTTACAATGACAAAACTTCCATCATCCGAAATCATATAAAAAAGTATGAAGCAGAGATAGACAGCGACCTGGTGCATAGAGATTTAGGTATCTCTTTTTTACTCAGCTATAGCAAGCTCAGTCCTGATTATATAGCAGTATTACATCCATTGTCCTACTTGATAAAAAAGAGTAATTTTGAAAGTTTAAAAGATTTTAAATACAGCTACAAGCTGATGGACAGTGTGATAATATCGAGTGGTGTTTTTACCCAGACATCAAAGTCCACTTCTTTCCCGATTATAATTGCCTTATATAAAAAGGACTTTCCCGGTATGACTTACCAAAACATTCTAGAGTATGAGTTTACGACTTTGGAAGGGAAACAATATAAGCTAGCCGATTATGACAGACTGGCAAATTATATCACGAAATACCCCAATAAATATGAAAAATCAGCTGTGGCACACTTCTGGACTATGAGAGACATAAACGCCTTAAAAAGAACAAAAACTTTTATCGAGAGCGAGACAGAAAACTCGATACGGGTAAGCCTGCAGAAATTGCCTTTATATTGTTATGCAGATATATTTAAAGATTATATCCCGAATATACCTTATTATTTCGGAAACAGTGACATAATGATAAATAAAGAAGAGTTTGAAAAGATAAAAGATATTTTTGTGATGGAAAGCATAAAAAAATACCCTTTTTTATCGCATTTGAACCAGCACTACAAAGTCCAAAATTACGATAAAGGCGTTCTTCCAAACTATTTCAAAAACCTATTAGGAGAGCATTATGTTGAGAACTATTGAAATTTTTTGGAATTTTAAGTAAGGCACACAATCACGATATACTAAGAATAATAGATACAATATTAAACGAAAAGGTCCTATAATTCTATGAAAAAACTAATAACCACATCAGCATTATTACTGCTTTTGCTCTTTGGCACTGTCTTGTATAATCTTTTTGCCCAGGCAAGTGATTTTGAGGCATTTCGGAGGCAGCAGCTGGATAGCTATGCTGATTACAAACAAAAAGAGGCAGAGGCTTTTGAGAGGTTTTACCGCGAAGAATACGAGCTGACGCACAAGATATTTCAGCCGGCAAATGCAGGCACCCTAGAGCAGATAAAGTCGCTGGGTATATCAGAGGAGCAGATAGCTAATATCAGCAATCAGCTTGAAGAGGAAGTGGAGTTCCAGTCTAATCAAACAGGAGTGACCATAAATATCAAGCCCGAAGCACAAGGTGAGTTCGAGGCAGACTTTATGGGAGAGATACAGACCACACATAATGTCACAAAAACACAGGACTCGAACGGTCTGCAATACATCCTAGCACCGAAGTCACAGACATCTCGCTATGTAGTGAGAGAGTCTGCTGTGCAGATGAACCTACTGCAAACCCTCCGCAGCTATGATCTGAGCGACAGTTTGATAGAAACTATCTCTGCAAACCTGCAAAATAAAGTGTCTTTAAACGAGAGAGCTAACCCCAATGACAAGCTAAAGATTATGTATGAAGACATCTATTTAGACGGCAAAAAGACAGCTGACACGAGGCTGCATTATCTATCTTTTACCCGGGGCACAGGCCAACAGCTCGAGGGCTTTCTTTACGACCCAAACAGCACTGTTTTATTTACCCCAAATGGGGAAAAATTGTCAGCACCAAAGACGCGTTTTCCGCTCGACAACCTGCAAATCTCCTCTCCCTTTGGCATCCGAATGCACCCTATCAAGAAGATCAGAACTATGCACAATGGCATAGATTACAAAGCTCCGAAAGGCACGCCGATTTATGCCATCTCAGAGGGAACTGTGGTTCGGGCTGCAGCAGGGTGGAATGGTGGCTTTGGCAATGTGGTGGAGATAGAGCACCCATCGGCAGAAAAGACATTGTATGCCCACCTAAATTCTATAGCAGTGAAAGTAGGAGAAAAAGTGACTGCAGGCAAGGTGATAGGCACTGTGGGGACCACCGGAAACTCGACAGGAAATCACCTGCACTTTGGCTATATGGTGAAAAACAAATGGGAAAACCCCGCAAACTTGCAATTGCAAGCGTCCACACAGTTAAAAGGCGATGATTTGAAAAAATTCCAGCAGCAAAAACAACAGATCACAGCCCTGATAAAAGAAAATGAAAACATATATTAAATACTTTCCCCGCTCCTGCGGAGAGGGGTGGCTGCGAAG
>WRIO01000303.1 GCA_009782695.1 Candidatus Cloacimonadota bacterium | reverse complement strand
AGGGTTTATAGTGTAAGGAACAGTCTGTAAACCTGAGCCGGGATAAATCCCAAATCTTTCTGGAACAGTGATCACTCCTTGCATAGCGATACTGCCCAGGTTCACTATCCTAAACGTATCTGTCGGATTTTCAGCAGTGGTTACGCCTTCAAACTCTATAACATCTTTGTTTATGTAGAACATCGGAACATCTGGCACATCTGTCCCAAGAGCAGGGAAAACGATATAGTCTATCCAGCCGCAATCTTCGCCAAGAGAACCATTCTGCCCTTTAGAATATTGCCACTTTAAGATATGGTCGCCTGCTGGTATCTCATATTCAAAATAAGTCCAATCTACTAAACCGTGCCAGTCACCACGAATCACATTATCTACGCGGAATTGCAATTTATCCACATTTGGTATAGACGAAACCTTGTAATAGAAAGAAATAGTGCCGGGTATAGTCAGTGACAAAGGCAGTTCTATCGAAGTAGTTTGATAGTTTCCGATAGCTCCTGATCTCATACTGTAATTACCTTCATACACTTCCTCGTCGGTGATAATCCATTCTGCATGTCCGCCATGGACCCAACCAAAGTCTGAAAAGTCGCCATCACCAAAATCTTCGACCACTAATCCCACCTTTATCATAAAGTTGTCTTGCAGTTCCTTGGTGCTAAATTCTGAAAAATAGCCAAAAGTCACAGCTGTGCTGGGGAGCATCTCCTCATTTGCTGTAACTACAAAAGTCGCATATCCTGTCTCTAAGGCTGGGATAGCAGCTATCTCCACTCTGTTCTCCTCAAAGGTAACCATATCTGTGTTCGCATACATGATCATATAACCTTCGGAGGAGGTTGCATGACCTGTGTTTATGATAGGCACTTTTAGTTCGACAGTCTCACCTGGGTCAAATCTGCTGTTCATATTGCCGATGATCTCGACTATTTCATGTTCGTCAGTGGATAGGGTAGGTGCTTGCAGAGTTATACTGAAATTATTTGCCCAAAATCTGTCGTCACTTTCTGTCCTGATAGTAAAAAGTGCTTGATGTTGGTCGGGCACATTTTGAGCTATTTTTATCAGAAATACGTCTGTGATTTCATAAGAGTCAGAGGCGTCTATTAGTTCTATGGTAGTTATGTTTTCGAGGATAGTGATATATGTGTCTGTGCAAAGTAGTGTAGCTGTAACCTCTTCTGCTGGTGCACCGCCTATATTGTTTAAAACTATATTTAAAGTGATGGTCTCGCCATTATCTGGTGATTGTCCTTCTGCATAGCTGACAGAGCCATAAACAATATAAGGGTTGTCATTTGGAACTATTTGCAGCTCTTGCACATAAGTAATCCTATCGAAAGCTGTTACGGTAAGGATAACTGATCCGGGTTCCATAAAAGGACTGTCAAGCGTAATGACGTTGAAACCAGATTCATCTGCGTAAAGTGTAGTTATTATCTCCTCTGTTTCGGGATTGTATAAACATATCAAAGCACCTGGAGTATCCACTTCTATAGTAAACTCACTCAGTCCCATAAATAATATATCCGGCGGAGTCACAGCCATTTCTATGGGTTCTGTGGTGCGGAATTGCAGAGAAGCATCACCGAATATGTTCCAGCTACGAGCACATGCAGGGTGAGGAGAAGTATCCATCATATACATAGAAGCGCTAAAATATAAGCCGCCTATGGTGCTTACTGCTCTACTGGTCAAAAGCTGGTTCGCATGATCTTGGGCATACATGGGTTGATGCCATGGCTGATTGATAGAGCCTCCGTAAACAGCTATCGCTCCTGTCGGTTCACCTGTGGTGCCGTCAGTAGCTCGAAGCCATGTCTCGCCATAGCAGGCTGCGTAGTTTGTGAAATTGCCATTTTGACAGGCAACAGAAAAGATCACAGGTAGCATACCTACATTGGTAAGGCTGTTGACATTGCTGTTATGATAAATATTCCCACTTGGGCTACCGTATCCACCCGAGAAATACCAGCCGTCATAGTCGCCGTGTGCGATATAGTTTATCAAGGCACGCCCTTCATTAAAGGCTGTCGTTAGCGAAGCAGTATTGAAAGCAGGGCTGTTACCTTGATAGAAGGCGTCGACAGAGCTAAAAGTCCCTGTATTAAGAAGTAATTGGCGGATATTTTCCATGTGCACTTTATCTGATTCACCAAAGTGACCACCTGATTCTGCACCGCCTATACCTGTTGCATTGTTTAGCCACTCACCTTCTGCCAGGTCTCTTTCGTAGTGTATTGAGCGGTCAACTTGTGTTTGTATATGAGCTACAGTGCTACCCGAAAATCTGCTGATAAATATATCTTGGTAGTTTGTGTTCGAGTTTGGCAAGATCATACCGTAGCGAGGGTCCATACCTGCATTAGACACACCATCAGTAGTTTGGGTCAGAGTGGGGATTTTTGTCTGGTCGCCAACTAAATGCACAAAAGATAGCTCAGGATGAGCGTCAAAATAGTTTGCTATAAAAGTCTGTATTACAGAAGCTGTAGTGCCGACTTCTGCTACATCGATGACAGAAGTGGGTATCCCTTTTTGGTTTTTCCACTGCACGAAGGGCTGGATAG
>WRIO01000302.1 GCA_009782695.1 Candidatus Cloacimonadota bacterium | reverse complement strand
ATTTAATAGCGTGGCTACATATCGCAATATAAAAATATCAAAGTTTCTAGCAAAAAACAACTTCGAACAGTATGTCTTTTGTGCGGAAGTCAAAGACAATAATGATGATGCTATAAATAATGACATACCAAATAATGCAAAGATATTTAGAAAGAAAGCAACCTTTTTGCTATCCAAAAATTCTAAAGCGATTAGTCCTAAAAAATCTCTTATGCATTCGTTTATATGCTCGATGAAAGAACTATTCTTTTCTCCCGAAAGGCATATCTGGTGGGTTCTGCCTTTTCTGCCAAAAATGATAAAAATCA
The DNA here is from genome assembly GCA_009782695.1 of Candidatus Cloacimonadota bacterium. Classification (GTDB taxonomy): domain Bacteria; phylum Cloacimonadota; class Cloacimonadia; order Cloacimonadales; family WRIO01; genus WRIO01. The sequence goes on along the minus strand of WRIO01000302.1, from coordinate 2,263 downwards.
TCAGAGAGGAAAATATAAAATTTGTTATGGTCGAAGGATCGCCTTATAGCTCATTGGTAGGCGGATATTTCCTTAAAAAAATATGCGGTATTCGGCTTATCCTTGATTTTCATGACCCTTGGACGACTTACAGCATAAACCAAAAGCAAGGTTTTATACGAAAAAAGATTAATCAGTTCTGGGAAAGAAAATGCGTCCAGAGTGCTGACCTGATTACTTATTGCAGCGATAGTGTGTATAAAGATTTGGCTAACCTCTATGGACAAGATTTTAGTGCTATGAGTTTGCCGAACGGCTTTGATTTAGATGATTTTAAGGATTTATTTGATAGTAATATTCCCCTACAATCTGGAGGGGCGGGGTGGCTAAAAAATGCTGATTCTCAAACCAATAACAAGATATTCCTATACGCAGGAAAATATTTCATAAATTCGCCTGATTATAACCCCATCTTGGTTATAAAATCCTTTATAGATTTTACTGAAAAATACTCATGTAAAGATTGCAATTTAGTTTTGGTAGGTTATACTGATCAAGCCACGATAAATACGATAGATAGGCTAAATTGTAAGCATGTCAAATGCCTTAATATTATGCCTAGAAAAGATGTTTTTATGATGTGTAGCCAGGCAGATGTGCTTATTCACTTTCGTTATCCTATGCCGTCTAAAAATACTATAGCATTAAAACTCTGCGAATATGCGATTTTTAATAAACCGATCATCAATTTTAATGCGATGGAAGGGGATATGTATGATTTTATCAAAGATAACGAGCTCGGCGAAAGCACTGTAAATGATGACATAGACAAGATGAGAGAGCTGCTTTACAAGGCTTATCAAGGAGAGATTAATATCTGTCACAACCCGTTAGAAAAGCTCGAAAGATATAATTATGATGTTTCTGTAAAGAGATTAGCAGACAAGATAATGGAGCTGGGGTAAATGAAAAAAATAAAAATATTATATACTATTTCACACTTGTTTTATGGGGGAGTGGAGGTCAGTCTCTACGATTTATGCAGGTTTATACACAAAAATGACTTTGAGATAGTGATTTTGTCCCTGTTGCAAGGAACAGCATTAGAAGATAAATTTGAAAGCTTAGAGGGTGTAAAACTGGTAAAACTAAATATTAAAAACAAGTATAACCCCTTGATCATTCCCAAAATAATTTATCACATTTACAAAGAAAAACCAGATATAATCCACTCAAACCTGACTGTGGCAGATATCTATACCAGGCTATCAAGCCTATTTTTTAGTATTAAAACTATATCTTCTGCCAGGAATCCGCTTATCAGAGACACTTTCCTTTACAAAGTGGACAGATGGACATCGAAAATAAACACAAAGCTCATCGCAAATACTCAGTGGATGAAAAAGCATATACTGAAGCTCGGCTATTCTGCAGAGAATAGAATAAACATAATCCATTCGGGCATAGACTTTAGTAAGTTTTCAAAGGCAAATGAAACCCAATCCAAAGAGGATTTTCTGCACAAATACCATATACCCCAAGATGCAGTAATTATGTCTTATGTTGCTTCATTTAACCCTATGAAAGCACATATTTATCTGTTTTATTTGGTTAAAAAGTTACTTGATGATAAAAAGCAGGTTTACCTTATCCTTATTGGGTTAGGAAACTCTCCTATTAACAGAAAAATGTTTGATTATTTTAAAGCTTTATGCGAAAAATGGAAAATCAACCAAAATGTCATTTTTGTCGGCGAATTGCACAATCCAAGAGATGTTTTGGAGCATACTGATATCTATATTTCCAGTAGCCTAGCCGAATCGCAAGGACGGGCTATCCTGGAGGCAATGTATCTAAAAAAACCAGTAATAGCCTTCGATGTGGATGCAGTGAGAGAAATCATTATAGAGGATAAAACAGGGTTTCCTGTTACCCTTCATAACGAAAAGGCAAAATATGATACTATCAATAGTATGTATGATTTTGACTTTAATATAGACCAAATCGATGTTGACAATTTGTATCGCCGAACGATAGAAGTCATAGATCTGATAAGCCAAAGTGATAGTAAATTAATAGAAATAATCGAAAATGCGCATAAATTAGCTGTCGATGAATACTCGATAGAGATTATTACAGCTCAACATGAAGAGCTATATAAAGAGATGGTAAATGAAAAAAATTAAAGTCCTAAGGATAGTAACCAGAATGAATGTCGGAGGAGTGACTATCCATGTGGTGAACCTCCATAAAAGCACAAATAATAGCTGTGAAAACATCCTCA
>WRIO01000301.1 GCA_009782695.1 Candidatus Cloacimonadota bacterium | reverse complement strand
TATATACAATATCAAAGGTCAAAAAATAAAAACTCTCAAAGAAGGATTTTTTGAAGCTGGCGAACATAAAGTCGTTTGGAATGGAGTGGATGAAAATGATAAAGCAGTAAGTAGCGGTATATACTTTTCAAGGCTGACAGGTGAAGGCTTTACCTCGGTTATGAAAATGGTGCTTATGAAGTAACACTAGAAGAACTGTATAAAACATATAACAGAGCTAGATAATATCTTAGCTCTGTTTTTTTATAGGGACTCTTTTTTTATTCTGTGTTATATTTGAACAGTAACTTGTGATCGTTTCCATAATAGTTCGTTATCGTGTTGTTGTATAGAATAAAGCACATCCTTTTATTGTCGATAAAAATCTAGTAAAAAATTCTTGACAAAATATTGCTTTTCAAAAATATGGCTTGTATTATTTTTTATATTTTAGGAGTAAATATATGGCTGAACCTACGGTTGATATAAAATTAGCGTTAGAAATGGGACTTCTCGAAGAGGAATACAATCTTGTTTGTGAGAAAATTGGCAGGACACCGACTTTTACCGAGCTGGGGATAGTCTCTGTGATGTGGTCAGAACACTGCTGTTACAAAAACTCTATCGAGTATCTAAAAAAGTTGCCAAAAGACGGTAAAAAGATACTTTCAAAAGCAGGAGAGGAAAATGCAGGTGTGATAGATATAGGTGAAGGTTTGGCAGTGTCATTCAAAATAGAGAGCCATAATCACCCTTCAGCTATCGACCCTTACGCAGGCTCTGCCACAGGCGTGGGTGGTTGCTTGCGTGATATTTTTACGATGGGAGCGAAGCCGATAGCCACTTTGAACTCATTGAGGTTTGGCGATGTATCCGATGAGCATGTCAAATATTTAGTTCGGGAAGCTTTTAAGGGTATGGCAGATTATGGCAATGAGATGGGTATTCCTTGTATGGGTGGTGAGATATATTTTGAGCAAGAATATATGGGTAATCCTTTGATAAATGCTATGTCTATCGGAGTTTGTGAACACAAACATTTGATGTCAGCTTCGGCAAAGGGAGTGGGAAACGATGTGGTCTATGTAGGTCGCAAAACAGGTCGAGATGGTATTCATGGCTCTTCTTTTGCCTCCAAAGAATTTGATGAGAACACAAAAGCAGAAGAGATTTCTGTGCCAAAAGGTGATGCAAAAGCCGAAAAAGACCTTTTGGAAGCGAGCTTAGAAGCTATAAAAAAAGGATTAGTAGTTGGTATCCAAGACATGGGAGCAGCAGGGCTGACCTGCACCTCCAGCGAAATGTCTGCGAAAGCTGGGACAGGCATAGAAATAGATGTATCCTTAGTGCCTCTAGTCGAGCCAGATATGAGTGCTTATGAGATTATGCTTTCTGAGAGCCAAGAACGTATGCTGATGATAGTGGAACCCAAAAATTTAGAGGTTATCAAGGAAATATTTGCTTCCAGAGATTTGTGTGTAGTTCGGCTAGGCAAAGTAACAGATGACGAGAAACTCCGTGTGTTCTTTCATGGTGAGTTAAAAGCTGAATTACCCAGTGAATTTTTAGTTTTAGGAGGTGGAGCACCTGTTTATCATAGAGAGACAGCAGAGCCGAAATATCTAACTCAGGCACGCACTTATACACCAGATAATTTTCCAGTGCCTTCGGACTTTTGCAAAATCCTGGAGGATTTAGTCAGGAGACCAAACATAGCCTCAAAAAGAGCATTGTATGAGCAATTCAAAGGTGATATTGCCATCAAATCAGGTGGAGATGCTGGCTTGATAAAGATAGAAGATACAAAGAAGGGTTTAGCAGCATCTGTTGATTGCAACGGACGATATTGCTATTTAGACGCTTATGAAGGCACGAAGGGAGCAGTAGCGGAAGCAGCTCGCAATGTGGCTTGCACCGGAGCATCTCCTGTGGCTATCACAAATAACCTAAATTTTGGAAACCCGTATAAACCAGAAGTTTATTATACTTTTGTGCAGGCAATAAACGGTATGAAGGATGCCTGTATAGCTTTTGACACTCCTGTCACAGGTGGTAATGTGTCATTTTACAATGAAAACCCAAAAGGGGCTATTTTCCCTACCCCTGTCATAGGAATGGTTGGATTGATAGATGATATAAATAAAGCTGTTACTATTGGCTTTAAAAAAGAAGGCGATTTGATATACTTGTTAGGTGACAATTGCTCTGAAATAGGTGGAAGTGAGTATCAAATGTTGATAGAGCAAAAGCCAGCTGGCATACCCCCTTCTGTTGATTTAGAGAAGGAAAAGAAGCTACAACAGACCATTTTGGATTTGATAGATAAACAAATCGTAAACTCCGCCCATGACTGTTCTGATGGCGGTTTAGCAGTGGCTATCTGTGAATGTTGTTTCCCGAATAATATAGGCTGTGAGATAGATTTACCCTTTAAATACAGACCAGATTTTGAGCTGTTCGGAGAAACACATGGGCGTATAATAGTTTCGATAGACCCATCGCAAAAAGAAAGCTTTGTGACAGTTTGTAAAGTTCATAACCAAAGCTTTTTGCCATTAGGTAAGACAGTCGGAAACCATATAAAGGTAAATAA
>WRIO01000300.1 GCA_009782695.1 Candidatus Cloacimonadota bacterium | reverse complement strand
TGACTTCACCATACCATAGCAAGCCATTGCCAGCCCACCTGCTATCAGCGGGGGAAATTCCCAAGTAAACATCAATATTTTCACGAATTCCGCCTTTGCAATTCCTCTATGAGACATTCTATACTATATAGGGATGACACGCTCCAGGCTTGAGCAGGACAACCCTTTGGAAAGTGGGGTTTATCGCCGTCCCAAACCTCTGCCACAGAAGCTATATGACCTTTTTGATAGCCATTTCTGAGCTTATCTACTAAATACGCAAGGTGATTTATCGCTTCCTCACTGCTTTTATCAGCAAAAGCTATCAGCCAAGTCTTGGCAAGTGGTAGCAGTAAAAAAGCCCATGTAGTTCCTTGGTGATAAGCTCTATCGCGCTCGTTTACACCACCGAAATATTTCTTTTTGAACCTGCTATCCTTCGGTGATAGGGTTCGCAGACCATAAGTGGTAAAAAGCTCTACGTGCGCTGTGTCATAGATCTGCCTGAGCAAATCTATCGAGAGCAGCTCACTGGTAAAGGGTAGTGAAGTGGCAATGATAGCGTTTGGTCGTATCTCTCGTAAAGGCTCATCCCCCACTATCCTGTCTGCTAAATAGCCTTCTATCCAGAATTTACCGAAAGACTGTTGCAGACAAGCAGCTGCCTCCAAAAACACTTGGTTCTTGTGATAGTAGCTCTTTTCCGAGCATAGTTCATTGTGCCTCTCTATCATCACTTCATAAGCTCGGATAGCGTTATAAAGCAGAGCATTTATTTCCACAGGAGCGCCGCTACGCGGTGTCACTGGTTGGTTATTTACTTTAGCGTCCATCCAAGTTGCATTTGCAAAGCTTTCTTTTAGTTCTATCAAACCGTCGGTGCGCATAAAATAGTTTTCGTGTGTTTTTGTGAGCATCTCTTCTAAAACATTTTCTGCTATCGTGATAGCTTTTTTCCACCTGTCGACTGTGCTTTTCTTTGTGCTTTTGGGAGCCGATACTAGCAGCTCAGACACCTCGAAAAGCCGCAATAAAAACCAAAGTGTAGCATCGATAGACATATAGTTCCCTTGCTGATGCGATTCTCCACACATATTTGGTATCAAGCCGTCGGCTATTTTTTCAGAATATTTCATCAGTATTCCATATGCTATCTCTGCTCCTTTGGGGAGCTTCATCACGCCTTCCATAGAGATCATAGAGTCGCGTCCCCACGCCCCGAACCAGGGGAAGCCTGCTACGATATCATTATTTGCCAAAAAATCTTTTAGAGAAAATTCCAATATTTTTAGGTATTCATCACGGCTAAACATCATATTGTCATCAAAATCTATTTTTGATAGCAATGACACTTCTTCTTTACTTCCGATAGTTTTTGCCCTTTTTTGTGGAATATCTGCTGGCACAGGCAATTTGCGGTATCTTTTTTCGATATTTTCTATCATCTCATTCGGATTGTCGATAGTGGTATCAGAGAACAAGATATAGTTTGATTCATTTACTTTTAGATTGAACTCCAGCCCAAATGGTGCTATCAAATCTTCCACGCTCGGAAAGCCGCGGCTCGCTTCCCAAGGATAATACACATTGCTATACACACGCTGCTCTTCAAAGCCAAAGCCGTGCTGCATATAGCCGAACACAGCGGCTTTATTGTCAAGCCGTTTAAAACCAAAATTGATGTCTACCAGATACCCAGCTGAAGTGATAGTAGTATCCGCAACCACTCTATCCCATGTCCCAGCCTCATTTAAATAATGGTGATTCCGCAGTGCAAACTTCGGACGAAGGCGAAACTTCAAAGTGTTTTTACACAGATTCGTATATTTTATTAGCACTGTCGAAGTAGTCTCGTCCATCAAAATCTCTTTTTTTATCAAAATATCTTCATTATGTGGCAGTGATGAATATAAAAATACAGGAAATGGGCGTAGCCAACTCTTGACTAAATGCAAAAACCCCTCAGGGTATATGCAATTATTATAGTGAGAACTGTCCAAAAACATTGCCTCACCACGCCACTCTATCTCCTCCTCTATCCCAGACACTAACAGAATCCTGCCGAAATCTGCATCGCTACGTATCAGTAAACCATTGTATTTTCGCTGATTTATCAAGTTGCCAGTCCCCAATGCATAAGCCCCTGTGCCAGAGGATAATATCCACTCGTGTGCCTGAGTCTCCATAAAATAATCAGACATATCGAACCTCCGTATCTCTTTTAAATAAATTTTCTTTTCTTATCATTAGTAAAAACCCCCATTTTATAGCACTTGAAACTATTTGTTTTTACAAAATATGCTCGCTATTTTCTCTATATAATAGCAGAATACAAGAAAATTTAACTTATGTTTTTAGTCAAGAAAAAAATTGCTTACATATAAAATAAATAATTAAGAAATCGTTTTTAAATAAATCTGGTGACCAGTAAAAGGGATGTAAAGCAGTTAGTCTCCGCTCTCCAGTAGGTTTGTTGATTTTTATTTGATAGGAAAGTTCCGCAAAATGTTTTTATCTTACCAAAAACTATTTATTAAAAAAAGTTATTGACAAAAAAGGCACATAAAAAAAAACTGCGCCCGGGGGATATTTGG
>WRIO01000299.1 GCA_009782695.1 Candidatus Cloacimonadota bacterium | reverse complement strand
CTATTTGCTTGTGATTACCACTTAGTAGCACCTCTGGTACTGCCATAGATAGAAATTCACTTGGTCTAGTGTAACAGGGAAAGCCTAAAAGTCCATTCTCATGGGAATCAGACATGGCAGACTCTGGGTCATTTATCACGCCAGGCAGTAGCCGTGCGATAGCGTCTGTAAAAACCATGGCTGGCAGCTCGCCGCCAGACAAGACATAATCGCCGATAGATATTTCGGTGGTGATATACTTCTCTCTGATTCTGTGGTCTATCTCTTTATAATGTCCGCAGACCACTACTATCTCTGCTGTATCCAAAAAGCTTCTGACGATATCTTGTCGCAGAAGCTCTCCCTGAGGGGTAAAGTAGATGATGGGCACATTCTCTTTGCCTCTAACGATAAACTCGATAGCAGCTGCTAATGGCTCAGGTTTTAACACCATACCTGCTCCACCCCCATAGGGATAATCGTCCACTTGCCGATGCTTGTTTCCTGAAAAGTCTCGCAGATCTGTCAGTGTCACCACCAGCTGTCTCTCTCTTTGAGCTATGGCTGGTATGCTTTCAGACAAAAAACTATAAAACATAGCAGGAAATAAGGTGATAATATTTATCTTTATCATTTAATAATACACACATCAGTTAAGGGTGTTCGAGGGTCGCCCTGTTCCTAGTAGGGACAACTACTCGAGGAATTGGTCTAAATCGACTACTCTGATATACCTCTTTTCAACATCTGTCTCTATCACAAAGGACAAGACATCTGGTATCAACACGACTCTTTCATCAGACATTTTTATTTCATAAACATCATGAGCTCCGTTCCAGAAGAAATCCACTATCCGAGCCACTTCTTGCTCATTCCAAATCACTGCCATACCGATAGGGTCAAAGTATACACTATCGTCATTTTCCAGCTGCTCTATTCCTTCTTTATCCAAATACACACCTACTTGGCGTGCCTGTAATAGCTCATCTTTCAAATCGTCATCTTCGATATCTATTTCTGCTTTCGTCTCATTTATCACGTGTAAAATATCTATTTTTCCGTAACGCACTCTATGGTCTGTATAGATCAAAAAAACATCTTTAATCTCAGGTAAAAATCTCTGGTATGCTGCTTTTAAAGTAAAAATAAATCGCTGTTTACTCTCATCTCTTTTGCTACAAGTGATCTTACCGATACTCTTTAGATCAGAAATCTCCATTTATTCCAAAATTTCTAATTCTATTCTCTTCCCATGCTTGATAGACACTGCATTTAGTATCGTTCGGATAGCTATAGCTGTTCTACCTTTCTTACCTATGACTTTACCAACATCCTTCTTCGCTACCCGTAGCTCAAACAATGTGATTTTGTCGCCTGCTACTTCTGTGATATGCACCTCAGAAGGATCATCAACCAAAGATTTTACAACAAATTCTATAAGGTCTTTCATTTTTGGAACCTCATTCCTTTCTTTTTCATTTTTTATTTACAAAACGCTTTTCGTGCCACTTTTGCAAGATACCTGTTTTTTTGAAAAGAGAGCGAACCGTCTCGCTTGGCTGAGCACCTACGCTCAACCATTTAAGAGCTTTTTCGGTATCCACTTTGATGATAGCGGGCTCATGCTTAGGGTCATAATATCCCAAATTATCTAGGTATTTACCATCTCTCCTTACTCTTGCATCTATTGCAATGACACGGTAAAAGGGTTTATTTATGCAACCCATTCGCGTTAAACGAAGCTTTACCATTTATACTCCTTGCTTTTATAACTTTATCTGTTTATAGACAGATACCATTTTTTTTTTTGCCTGTTTTCTGTCAAGCGAAATCGTATATTTATTTTTTGAAAGGCTGTTTCACTAGAATATGTTACAGATGGGTCGTAAATTCCCTCTCCTGTCATCTTGAGCGTAGTCGAATGGAGGGAGGTGTGGCAGGTATGCCAGCCGGGGTGGCGAATAAAAGATAATATTTGTATCAAGAAAAATCACATTTCTTCTCTATCAATTGAAAATTTTGCTCTTTCTTCAATAATTTTATTTATAGTTTTCACATCTTCGTTATTCCAAGTGCCGAAATGTTTTAGTATTTTCTGACGCTTTGAATCTTTTGTTTCAATTGGTTTAGTAAAGGTTATGACAACTTCATATTTACCTTCAACTGGAATTGCCTCTATGGGTTTAAAATGGCTACCATCATAAATTGCATTTATTGATTGCATAATGATTCCTCCATATGTTTTAAATAATAGTACATATGGAAAATAATTATAAGAGGAGTTTTGTGTTTAAAAGACATTGTATAATGAAGTCCATCTCCTTTCAGAAAACGGAAAAAACCTTTTAACTTTCGTGGAAAACAAGTAAGTTTTCATCCTAAACGGTAAGAACGTGTAGCAAGAATTGTATTAAATTCGGTACACATTTGTATAATACTTTCGTTACTCATACATCTTATATCTTTCCGCATTTATCTTAACGATTTTAAAGATGATCCCACCGACTAGTTGTCCAAATCTTTAATTTTTTTATAAATATAAAAATCTGACCAACTTGTATTGTTTGGCTCATTTTCAACAAATGGAAATTTATTTG
>WRIO01000298.1 GCA_009782695.1 Candidatus Cloacimonadota bacterium | reverse complement strand
TTATCACAAAAGCGTAAAAAAGTATAGATATTCTATTTTTTTTCATTTAATTACTCCCATAAAACAATAAATAAATCAGACTTCCGATAGCCAGCACTATCAAAAACGGCGTATACCATTTGTCTTCTGTTTTTGCCTTTTGTGGCTGTTCGTGCCTTTGAATCGGAGTTCTTTTACTCTCTATCAAAAGGACCTTACTATCAGAGTAGCGTGCTATACGCAGTGTAAAATCTGTCACAAGGTATAGATGGTCATCTAGTTCGCTTTTGCTATCTGGATCCCCTGCCCAAGCTTCTTTTTCTTGTATATCTATGATGATATCAGCAAACTGTTCATGTTCTACTAAACTATAACTATGCTTGAGCAGTTTTTGTTGCAAAGAAATACGGGATAAGTATTCACTCTCTGGGCTCAGCAGGTTCAGGTAAATATTAGGGTCATCAGGCAGGGTAACGCTTTGCAAGCATTCCAGCATAAAATCTGCTACAAAATCTGCTTTTGATTCTGCACACAAAGAGCTAAAAATAAGGGCTAAAAGTAGAATAGCAAATAGCTTTTTTATTCAGAACTCCTTGTCAATACAACATACCCAGCATCACACCAGCTACTACAGCTGAGGCTATGACGCCTGCTATGTTTGGGGATAAAGCATGCATCAGCAGGTAGTTTGATTTATCATATTGTTGCCCGATATTGTGGGCAACCCTAGCAGACATAGGATTTGCAGACACACCAGCACAGCCTATAATAGGATTGATTTTTTCTTTAGTAAATAAATTCATAAATTTTGCTGTCAACACTCCGGAAGCTGTAGAGAGCATAAAAGCCAAAATTCCCAAAATAAATATCGTTAGCGACTCTTTACGCAAGAAAGCGTCTGCATGTGTGGTTGTTCCCACAGAAAAACCTACTAGCACCGTGCAAATATCTATCAGCGAAGTGCGAGCGGTCTGGGCTAGTCTCTCGGTGACACCACTTTCTCGTAGCAGGTTGCCAAAGAACAGCATACCTAAAAGTATAGCACCACCGGGAGCTATCAGAGTAGAAGCTATAAAGCCGACAAAGGGGAATATGATCTTTTCCCGTTGGGACACTATCCGCACAGGTTTCATCTTTATCAATCGTTCATTATCTGTGGTCAAAAGCTTTACCACAGGTGGTTGGATGATAGGCACTAAAGCCATATAAGAGTAGGCTGATAGGGCTACCGTTCCCAATAGGTGTGGTGCAAGCTTGGAAGTCAAAAATATGGTGGTGGGTCCGTCTGAAGCTCCTATGATAGATATGGAAGCAGCTTCCATGATAGTGAACCCTAAGTATTGTGACACTATAAAGGTTGCGAATATGCCCAGCTGTGCCCCCAGAGCGATAAAGATCAAACGCGGGTTTGCTATCAGATTCGTAAAATCCATCATAGCCCCAAGCCCCAAGAAGATCAGAGGCGGGTAGATACCATATTTCACGCCCATATACAGTAGGTTTAGCACCGAACCTTCGCTGTCGACACTCTGAAACATAGCCTTCATACCCGGCATATTTGCCAGTAACATACCAAAAGACAAAGGCAACAAAATGAAGGGTTCATACTTCTTTTTAATCGCTAAATACATAAATATAAAGGATATTAGTATCATGACGATACCCTTGAACCCTATATGGGTAAATCCTGTCGTCTCTAAAAAACCTGCAATATCAGAGAATATCTCTTGCATTTTGTCAGCTCCTTTTTACTGCTTGTAAAATCTAATGTTATTTTTTTTTTTTGCAATATTTTGTCAAGGAAAATAAATTTGGCAAAATAAATTCGGTAAGCATAAAGGCAAAAATACACCAAAAAAGAGAGACATTGATAAAAATTCTGCTTGACAAAAAAGGGCGATTAATATTTCTTGCACTCAGGTTGATTCCTATGATCGACATAATAAAAATAGCCTTTTAATCACACCCAGAGAGGTGAAAAGGGAGAATTAAATGAAAAAAGATAGCTCATAACACTCTGCAATAACATACTTTATTACTATACACGAAAAATATTACGGAGGATAAAAATGCCAGATAGTCACAATATATTAGGTCGAAACATGTTTGACCTAAACGATTTTTCTGCTGATGAGATTACCACTATACTCGATGCAGCAGCAGTAATGAAAGAAATAAACCAACGCGATTATAAAAAATTACCCACCCTGCGGGGTAAAACAGTCTGCACACTTTTTGTAGAGAATAGCACCCGCACGAAAATATCATTCGAGCTTGCAGCCAGCCGTCTTTCGGCAGATTTAGTTAGTTTTGAAGCTACCACCTCTTCTTTGCAAAAAGGTGAAAGCTTGCAAGATACTGTCGAAACGCTAAATGCAATGGGTATAGACCTTTATGTCATTCGTCACAGCTCACCAGGTAGCCCACAATTGGTGCATAAATACAGCCAGAAGCCAGTGCTAAACGGTGGTGACGGACGCCATGCCCATCCCACGCAAGCATTACTCGATATGTATTCTATACGGGAAAGATTGGGAACTTTAAAAGGGTTGAAGGTAACGATAGTTGGCGACATCACAAATAGTAGGGTGGTTCGTA
>WRIO01000297.1 GCA_009782695.1 Candidatus Cloacimonadota bacterium | reverse complement strand
ACTAGAGCGATTTGAGATACCTTTGATACAATTTGTAAAAAAACAATTTGTCATTTCTAACCCATCGAAACCAGCCAAGTGAACGGTCGGGACATAGCTGGTATAGCCTAGACTGTTTTGAGTATAAAATGCTAATGTGTTTTTAAAATGTATACCTGAGATGTAGAAATTTTGACTGGTCCTGAATGATTTTATCATAGTAGAGGTTGACAGCTCGCCATCGAAGATAACAACATCATTTTCATAATTACGAAGAGATACATCTGATTTCAGCATGGCAGGAAAAAATTGTCCCTCTGACTTACTATAAGACCCTGGTAATAGATAGATTGTATTAGGCATTTCTGTGTTTGATACTATAATACCAGCTGCTAATGAGATGCTTTTTAGGGGAGTTTCAGGGCTTAACCCGTCGTTAGTATCGCTCCCAGTGGGAGATACATAGATGTCTTGATCAATAAAGTCATAGAGATAGTTATCTGCAGAAAAATAAATGGGAGGGTCTTCGTATGGGATGTAATTTGAAATAAAAGAAGCATCAGCTGTCGCAACGGTAAATGTGTCAAGGGGAACATTGTAATAGCTAATAATGCTAGGTCCGTTTATATCACAAATAATATCTGCAGCAGGATATCCAAAATTGCTGAACACACTATTCTTATTTATGGAATCGAACATATCTACTCTCTGAACGCACATATATACACCGCCAGGGTTTCTATGTGCGGGATTTGGTCCCAAAAATTGATTTGCTCTATTATATTTTATTACACACCCAGAAAGGAATGGGTACGCAGGAGAATAACCAGATAGACCACTTGCGTATAAACCAGTCCCTCTATTTTTTGTGATAACACAGTTCTTTATTGTCGGACTTGCAGCATTTATGTAAATACCACCTACAATACCACCGGTCACTGTAAATCCATTTAAAGTGGCGTGTTGTAAAAACGAGGGCATGTTGTTTATATTCCGAAATGTGATACACCAGTCTTCTTCTATGCCTTGAATGATAGTATTCTCGATATCAGCTCGATCATTTGAATCTATAAACAGACTTGTTAAGAATATATTCCTATCTAAAAAATTTATATTTTCGATGTAGGTTCCTTGGTGGACTATTATAGTGTCACCATCGACAGATGCAATTATTGCTGCTTGGATAGAAGTGAAGTCACCTGTGCCGTCAGTTTTCACTGTGAATGTGTTTGCATAAAGTATTATATTTAGAATACTGAAAGCTAGGATTATTAATACTAATTTTTTTGACATAAATTCCTCCAAAAAGGAGAGAGCGGGTAATAAAGTGTTCTTGTGACGTTCGTGAATGAACTTTTCTCATTGAGGTTGTTCACACTAATTTGTATCTTGTCCTTTTGGGTATTCATAAGAAACCCTCCTCTTTTATTTATTTTTCTATATACTCAGTTTTGAGATATATAAGTTTCATACTCTTATTCCATCAAGACGCCTTCGGACACCCCACGAGACCAATTTATTATAAAGTGTATTTTTTGTCAAGGATATTTTAAGAGTTTTTTTATTATTCTTTGTATTTGCATATAAAATATAATGTTAACCTATTATTCTATAACTGAACGCATAGGCATCAGGAAAAAGGACGTAGTAGGGGAGAGGGCTCTCCATCTGCGTTGGAGTTACTTATCACATGTTTAATGGACTACGCACTGATATAGGTTTTCGTAGGCACGGCAACCACCTGCCTTCCGCTCGCTCGGAGAGCTGATATCTTTCTCTTAAAATTGTCATCGTACTTTAGTACTCAAAATCATCTCCTTTTGGTTTGCCATTATTTTTCCTATATGAAAACTGTAAAACAAGAGGTTGCCATTGCAATTGACACATCATTCACATTCTGTGGAGCAGACATATCATCCACATAATTTTCCCCTGACCCGTCAGGCAAACCTGCCACCCTTTCCGATGAGACGGGGAAAAGAAGGTGTGCTTTGCATGGATTGTTACTGAACGATGTCCGCATCGCTATGCATCGGTCCCCGCAAACTGCTATTTTCATTGTCTGCAGTGAAATTTGTTTAATGTGGCGTTGGAGGGGTAATTAAAACTATTTAAAGGGTAACCGTTTGAGTTAAGCAAAGCAATTTTGTTTTCCTGTAAAGGAGGTGCATATTATTTTATAGATACATACATTTTTTATCTGTTCTTCAGTAAAGTCATAAAATGTGTTTTTGCCAGTTTGATGTTGAATGATAGTATTTAAGCTAAAAATTTTATCTTTTAAACCTGTGATATATTCTATAGCACCAAACCCAATGACACTCTTGTATGCATAAGCAAAATCACAGGCAGTATCCCCTTCTTTCAGCATAGTGTCACAATCTATCTCGAAACAAGCATTGTTATTTGCTTTTATGATATCTAATTTTTTGCCTTCTGTTGCACTATGAAAAAGAAGTGTAAGTTTTTCATTTTCCCAGATAAAGCCATAATTCAAGGGTATGATATAAGGTCTG
This sequence comes from Candidatus Cloacimonadota bacterium, assembly GCA_009782695.1. Classification (GTDB taxonomy): domain Bacteria; phylum Cloacimonadota; class Cloacimonadia; order Cloacimonadales; family WRIO01; genus WRIO01. Next base: position 85 of record WRIO01000297.1, on the reverse strand, counting down.
TCACCCTCCACCAATCCTAACCGGCATACTTTGCATTTTGATAATATGGCAAGTATGTCTTTTATTTGAGTTATTTCTTTTTCTT
>WRIO01000296.1 GCA_009782695.1 Candidatus Cloacimonadota bacterium | reverse complement strand
TGAGCACCCTTCCCCGGGATAGGACTAATGCGACATGGACCCATGGTGCAAATCCGACAACAAGCCCCGGTGGCTCCGAAGGTACATGGTTTTTTCTGATCCGCCTTTCGATCCCAGACGGTTTCAATTCCGTCCTTACGAGCTTTGTCTATCATTTGCAAGGTGGCTTCATCGATGGATAGGGGGGTGATGTTGTTTGGAGAGGGAGGTGGAGTCGCAGGTGTATCTTTATTGGTCTCGATAAAATCGGGTTTTTCTTTGGAGAGGGTTATACTCATGGTTGATTTTGTCCTTTCTATAAATATGGATTGTTTAGAATGTAATGTAAATTGATGATTTTGATATTAAAAGCTCAGCAGAGAATGCGGAAAACTCCTATCTCTTCTATTTCTGCATTTTATTATTTAGAATAATAACAGTGGAATAAAAATCCCACCGAGATAAAAATGTGTTCACACTAGTATCTCTAACAGAGTAATTGAGTAACACAACGGGCAAAAAATACTCGTGTGCTAGGGTAGTGTCAACTAAGTTATGAAACCTTAGCGATAAAAAACAGATGTGAAGGTATCTTGAAAAAATAGCAAATATTTTACTTTATTAGTGGTTCACGCCACCCTTGACGGCACAACAAAACAATGCTCTGATCATTTTACCGACGGCGAAAAACTCAAGAACAGATTGTCTTTTCCGTCTGTGTCACAGCATTTTAGCATTGTTGTGTTGTGCCATCAAGGGAAATCCCTTTGGGATGGCTGATACAACCTCCGGCTCTAAATCTAAGAACAGATTAGGCACAGGGATTTTCTTTTTCAAGGTTCATAATGGTTTGTTGCCCTAAAAATATAAGGAGCTGCCATTTACCGGGCATATTTTCAGCATTATTCAACATTTCTACACTGTTAAGAACTTTATAACTAGCGTGTTTATGTGGACGTAGAAAGTTATAATAAGCTACCCAAAGAGATACATTATAGTTGGCACCATCAAAGTTATCGTATCCACAACTCACCCGATAGGTAGATTTAAAGGTACGATTCAGCCGTTCGACCATCTGCTTGTAAGGACGAAACTCTGTGGAGACTTCATCATCGTTAGATAAGCCGATGACCTGCGTTATCTCAAAGAGGAAGTCACTTCCCAGTTCACGAAAAAACTGCTGTGCGGCCAATGGATATGCACTATATCCATCTGCGATAAAGCGAAATTTTTCAGGTAGTTTTTTGAGGCCTTTAAAAGCCATTCTCATGGCCATTATACAAGGACCGACACCTCTATTATCAGATACTTGATAGCCAATAATAGAGCGACTAACGACATCCATTATAAACCAGACGTAGCCTTTAATACCCCGTACCTTTACATAGGTTTCATCAGCCACTTGAACGCTTGATTTTTCGTACTGGTAGTTATCTACAAAGGGTTTAACCACGATGGCGGCTGTTCTGGCATAATTCGCAACCTGTTGATGAGAAATTTTAATTCCATAAAGGTCAAACATGGCTTGTGCAGTCTTGCGTAATGATAACTGAAGATTGACATGAAGTGTCAAACATAATGACATGATATGGGCGTTGTTTTTTGTGAATTTAAGCGATGAGGCATTCTTAGGTAATGAGTTTAAATCCATCTTAAAAAAGTCTACAGTAAATTCTCGGTAGATATAATGGAGCTTATATTTATTTTTTCCATAGGCTTCTTCAAGATGCTCCTTGTCTACTTTGCACAGGTTTCGCACATAGTAGGGACAACGAGTATTGATACACTTATGAATTCGAAAAAACTTTCTACTTTTTTTGTGAGATAAAGCTCCACCACAGTGAGGGCAACGCAAATTTAGGGGATTTGTATATCGATCCTTTAGGGGTTGAAAACGTGTATCACAGACTTTGCATAGAAGCTGCCCGCCTTTGCCATTGTTTAGGTATAGGTAATGATGGGGCGCACCACACCTAGGACATGTTACCGCCTGATCTAAATCACGTTCGGATTTACGATTAATGGTTTTGATTGTTTTTCCATAACGTGCAAGGTAATAATCAATGAGGTCTTTCCAAATCCAGTCCTGATTGTAATTTCGAATCAAGGGTAGTTCATCAGTTTTGAATTTTTGATATTTGGGGGAATGGGAATCGTCATGAGCCCACTGTTTTAGAGGAATATATTTGCAAATAAAGTTTAAATACCAGCAGTTTTGTTGGTAAAGGTATTGAATGATTTGAAGTAAATATTGTATAATGTCCACGAGCAATGACTCCTTTGTATTTTTTGGTTGTGGTGACTACATTATACATAAAAAAGGGAGGTCATTGCTTTTTTGTTTAAATAAGTGGTGGAAACCCTGTAAATATAAGGTTTAATAACAAAAATGAGTGTCAAAACTTGACACTACGCTTTTTTAGAAGGAGTTTTTTAAATGAAAAGAAAATTAGTTTTGGCTTCGGCTGCTTTAATGGCAGTATTGTCCATACCCACTTATACTCAAGCAAGTACGGTATCGGAAGCGCCTAGAAATATCGTTTATACATCAGAAGAAGGAGGTCTAGAAACCATCGTTTCTACCGACAAAGAAGAACATAATCTAGAT
>WRIO01000295.1 GCA_009782695.1 Candidatus Cloacimonadota bacterium | reverse complement strand
TGCATGAGATAAGGGATAAAAAAGGGAATATAGCCATAAATATCTCAAAAAATTTTGACTCGAAAGGCGTAAAAGATAACATACCACCACGTATAATAAATAGCTTTCCTAAAAACGGCTCGGTGATAAACACTACTTCTCCCGATTTGAACATAACATTCGATAAAATAATGTTTTCAGACAGTATATTTATATGGATAAGGGAAGTGGAAACAAATGATCTGATACCTGTGCATACAAAAAATAAAGCAGGTTTTACTTTTTTATATAACCCCCTTTTACTATTGAAAGAATTTAACACTTACCAACTAATCATCTCCACAGAGACTGCGGATATAAATGGAAATCAAATAGAAGATGAAAGGGTTATTCAGTTTATTGTCACTCAATAAAGCTACTTGCTAGCTACAGGTATTTAATCAGCAAATGCATTCTAATACTTATCCACAAATAGAATATTTTATAATGGCCCCTAGATTAGCTATATATGAGTGTGTTTATACGATAAATATTAAAGTGATTGTAGCCTCTAGAGGCTCTTGTCCACAAGTTATGCACAAGTTATTCACTATCGTGTGAAAACCCAAAACCTTTTATATTACGCAAGAGATAGTAATAATTCGTAGGAAGGGCAAAAGTTTTCCACATTTATCCACACAATATTACTTTATATTTTTTCCACAATAGGGGTTGCTTTCTTTTTCCATAACTATGGTCGAGCTCCCGCTGTGACCAGGTAAGACGATAGTGTCGTCAGGAAGTTTGAATAGTATCTCTTTTATGGATTGGATCAGCTGGTTGAAGTTTCCTGTTGGAAGGTCGGTTCGCCCTATTTCTAATCGAAATAGAGTATCACCACTAATAAGGTAAGGATGAGAGTATATGACTATGCCTCCGGCTGTGTGACCCGGAGTGTGGTAAATTTTGATATTAATATCACCTAACGATATCTCTTCTAAGCCTTTGAATAAAATATCTGCCTTTTTAGGTTTGTATGCGATTCCCATAAAATAGGTGAAGTTTTCGTGCTCGTTGAGCAGCATCGATGCGTCTTTTTCATGGATAGCCAATGGGCAGTTAAAGTATTCACAAAAAGCGTGATTTCCTCCTATGTGGTCACCATGTCCATGTGTGTTTATCACCATTTTGAGCTTGAGATTTTCAGCCTCGATGTCCTTCTTTAACGCCTGGCTATCTGCTGATGGGTCTATCAAGAGGGCTTCCAAAGAATTTGTCTCCCATAATAGATAAGTATTTGTCTCAAATTCTGTTAAGATGTTATAAATTTTATATTTCAGCATTTTTGCTCCTTTAAATTATCCTATATTTATCAATTTCTGGATCTGGTAGCTTTGTGCATACCATACTTTCATTTAAGTTAAACTGCTTTCCAAAATTTATCGTTTCAATTTCTTTTGCTTTTGGACAATATCGAAGTAAGATACTACCAGCTAGCTCAATGATACCTTGATGTATTGGTAAGGGAGAATTTAATATACCTATTGGTCCGGGGACATTTTGGCATTTCAATATGGTTTCATCAGTGATGACACTTAATAAATGAGTGAGTTCGCTGGATTGACGGTTTATGATGACTTTGATATCTGAAGAAAGTCGAAAATGGCGTCCAGATTCTAGAAAATTGATGTTTTTCAAAGTTAACTGGTTGTAATCAATCAGTTCTTTTAGCCTAGTGGTATAGCCCTTATCCGTCAAAAGACAGCCTCCGCCAGATTGTGGTATCTCCTTGACTCCGAACTCCTGTGCTATAGCTAGCTGTCTAGCCCGACTTCTACCACTTATGTCTAATAAATCAACTTTATTCACCCAGCCTTCACGAACGGGTAAAGTGTCACTGAGCAATCTCTGGCTAAGTGGTCGTACTATTAGATCACCAATAGTGCTAAGCTTTTTAACAGCATTCATAGCATCCTTTCGTTGGGACATTGGGCGCTGGTTAAGTACTTCCCCTGAGATGATAAAAGCGGCTTTGTATTCTACTAATTTATCCTTTAGAATGCGGAACATCAATCCGTGGCAGTCTATACAGGGGTTAAAGTGTTTTCCGTATCCATAGACAGGGCTTTTAAGCATATCAAGGTGCTCTGCAGAAAAGTCTATGGTAGTGAGAGTTAGCATATTTTCATTAGCAATTTTTATCGCTTTATCAGGTTTAAAGAACGGTGTCTCGAAGAAAATAGGAATCACTTCAAATCCCAGTTTCTGCATCCAAAGAACAGCGATGATGCTGTCCAGTCCACCTGAAAATAGTGCGAGTATCCTTTTGTTTATCATATAGTTAGACCTTTCTTTCTTTCACAGTTTGGAGCATAATAAAACCTAACACAAAGAAAATCATAATGCTGAGGATAGCCTTTTGTTGGTTCCCCGTTATGCGAGATATTTCGCCATAAACAAGCGGTCCTGCGATAGAAGCTAGCCGCCCTGCCACGCCATAAAAACCAAAAAATTCTGTGGTCTTCTCCTTCGGTGTAAGCAAAGCAAACATAGTTCTACTCGTGGATTGGCTGCACCCTAAAGCAAAGCCAGCGCTCATTCCGACTATGTAAAATTGATTTATGGTGCTACAAAAGTAA
>WRIO01000294.1 GCA_009782695.1 Candidatus Cloacimonadota bacterium | reverse complement strand
GGGAGACATCCCTACAACGGCAACACTTCTGTGCAATATTACCTTTCACAAAGTGGAGGTGCAGCCGGAAACGGCTCTCATAAAAAGATATACCTCATACGGGAACACGGCAACGCAGAAGTTTATCATAGCCAAGAGATACGACCGGGAGACACTTTATATGTCCCCGAATCAAGACGGAGTATGATGATATCGATACTAGGACCGATCAGCACAGTGGTCACTATGATTTCCACTATCGTGATCATATCTATAAATTTAGGAAAATAGAGAGATCCGTCTTTCATAAATAACGACACCAAAAGGAGACACTATGAAAGTCCCACTTTTAGATTTAAATGCTCAATACCTGCCTGTGATGAGCGAGATAAAGGCAGAGCTCGATAAAGTATTTTCTACTCACCAATATATCCTGGGCACAGCTGTCAAAGAATTTGAAGAAGATATGCAGATGTATCTGCAAGTAAAGCACGCTATCGGCTGTGCTTCTGGCACTGACGCCTTGCAGCTAGCCTTGATGGCACTCGGCATAGCAGCGGGTGATGAAGTCATTACTACGCCATTTACCTTTTTTGCTACTGCCTCCGCTATTCATAGAGTCGGAGCTACACCCATATTTGTCGATATAGACTCCAGAACCTACAACCTAAACCCCGACTTACTCGAAAAAGCTATCACACCACGCACAAAAGCTATCATGCCTGTGCACCTCTTTGGTCAGCCTGCAAATATGAATAGTATAGCAGAAATAGCGGCTAAACACCAGCTAAAGATCATAGAGGACAATGCCCAGGGTATAGGGGCAAAATATGATGGTGCATTTGCAGGAACGATAGGTGATATAGGCACACTTTCATTTTTTCCCAGCAAAAATTTAGGTGCTATGGGTGACGGTGGTATGGTGCTGACAAATGACGACGAGCTTGCACTGCGACTCAAACAACTGCGAGTTCATGGTGAGAACCCGAAGTATTTTCACAAATGGGTCGGACTAAATTCTCGGCTCGATAGTCTGCAAGCCGCAGCTCTAAAAATAAAATTGAGACAGCTCGATAAATGGTCTGCCCAACGCCGTGAAAACGCAAAAATTTATCACGAGCTTTTGACTGACTTGCCCGAAATAAATTTGCCCTACATCGACCCCAAAGCCTTAACTATTTACAATCAATTTACTATTACTTGTAGGGACAGAGACGGGCTGATGGCACACTTGCAAAAAAATGACATAGGTTGTGCTATATACTATCCACTTTCGCTCCATTTACAGGAATGTTTCGCACATCTTGGTGGCAAAAAAGGAGACTTTCCGGTCTGCGAAGATTTAAGCCAAAAAGTGCTGTCTTTGCCGATTTATAGCGAGCTGACCAGAGAACAAATAGAATATGTGTGCCAAAAAATAAAAGAATATTTTACAAAATAAAAAGTGAGACAGGAGAATATAAATGAATATAATAGTCTGTATCAAACAAGTGCCCGACACGACTGATATAAAAATAGACCCCACCACAAACACCCTAATCCGGGACGGGGTGGAGAGCATCATAAACCCCTTTGACCTTTATGCTATAGAAGAAGCAGTTCGATTAAAGGAAACCCACGGAGGTTCGGTGACAGCTATCTCTATGGGTCCCCCGCAAGCTGAAGTAGCACTGCGTGAAGCTGTTTCACTTGGCGTAGACAATATTATATTGTTGTCTGATAGAAAATTCGCAGGAGCAGACACTTGGGCGACTAGCCTTACTCTATCTGCTGCTATCAAGAAGCTCGGTTCTCCAGACCTCATTTTCTTTGGTCAGCAAGCTATAGACGGAGACACTGCCCAGGTAGGACCTGGTGTGGCTGCTCACCTCGATATAGAACAGCTTTGCTTTATCTCAAAAATCGTAAAGATAGAAGGGAAAAAGATAGAGTTAGAACGCTTGATGGAAGACGGCTACGATACATTGGAAACAGAAATGCCTCTGGTCATAAGCGTGGTAAAAGAGATAAACACACCACGTCTGCCATCACTACGCGGGAAAAAGAATGCAAAGACAGTCGAGCTGACTGTGTGGAAAGCTGATGATCTGGGTTTAGACGAAAAGACTATAGGATTAAACGGCTCACCCACCCAAGTAGTGAAAATTTTTACCCCCCAAGTGGCAAAAAATGGCGAAAAATACGAAGTTGACGCTGAAGAAGCTGCTGAAATAATCTATAAAAAATTGAAGGAATTGAGGGGATAATTTTACTCTATATTTCGTAGGGAATATTGCCTAACGGAGCGAACATCGTGCCGTTTGGAAAAAATACAGGAGGCTTTTTGAATTATTATGTTCATGATATGAACCCGATACTATTGCAAATAGGATCAGTGCGAGTAGCATGGTATGGCATCATGTATTTGATTAGCTTCGTGATAGCTATCTTTTTTGTAAAAAGAAATTTCAAGAAAAAAGATGTCAAACTCCCCTCAGAAAGCTATGAAAATTATATGTTTTATTTACTATTAGGAGTAATAATAGGTGGACGGCTAGGGTATATCCTCTTTTATGGGTTGTCGCACTATATAAGCAATCCGCTAAATATTTTCAAAGTGTGGGAAGGCGGTATGTCCTTTCATGGCGGTATGCTGGG
>WRIO01000293.1 GCA_009782695.1 Candidatus Cloacimonadota bacterium | reverse complement strand
ATAAAAACAGTATCAAAATCATTGGCGATAATACAAATATGTATGCACAGGGCTATTTCCAATACGATTCAAAGAAATCAGGCGGTATCACTCGTAGCCATCTGCGTTTTGGACAAACTAAAATAAAAAGCCAATACCTCGTGCAGACACCTGACTTTGTTGCGTGCCATAATCAAGCTTTTATCGGCAGATATGATATGCTTTCTGGCATCAAAAAAGGTGGCACATTCCTTTTAAATTCAAACTGGAAACGAGACGAAGTGTTCGCACACCTCACCGCTGATATGCAAAAAATCATCATTGACCGTAAGATTAAATTCTTTAATATAGATGCACTTCACATCTCTGAAAATGTAGGACTTGGGCGTAGGATTAATACCGTTATGCAGACAGCATTTTTCCTGATTTCTGGTGTCCTGAAACGTGAAGACGCTGTCAAGATGATTAAGAAATCTATAGAAAAGTCATATATGAAAAAGGGTAAAAATGTAGTAGAAATGAATTGGAAAGCAGTTGACACTACTAATAGCGAACTTGTAGAAATCAAAGTCCCTGCAAAAGCCCCAGTTAAGTCCACTCCAATGGCAAAACTAATACCCACAAATGCAAATAAATTTACTAAAGAGATTATTGAACCGATAATGCGTGAATGTGGCGATCAGATAAAGGTTTCACAGATGCCTATTGACGGTATTATGGAGACAGGTACTACTCACCTTGAAAAGCGTGGTGTGGCAGCTCATGTACCCAGCTGGTTGGCAAGTAAATGTGTGCAGTGTAACGCTTGTTCACTTGTCTGTCCACACGCAGCTATTCGCCCTAAACTAATGAAGAAAGCCGACCTTAAAAATGCTCCAAAGTCATTTATTACTGCAACAGCAAAGGGAACAAAACAAGACCTACAATACAAAATTCAAGTATATATAGAAGACTGTCAAGGCTGTAAAGCTTGCGTTTACGAATGCCCTGTCAAAGCTCTCGACTGGAAACCAATTCAAGAAGAGCGAAATATGGGTGAAAATAAGAACGAAGATTTCTTTACTAAATTGCCCGAAGACTTCCTTGCTGACCAAAATGAAGCTACAGCAAAAGGTAGCCAATTTAAACAACCACTACTTGAATTTTCTGGTGCTTGTGCTGGCTGCGGTGAAACACCGTATGTGAAGCTCATCACTCAATTCTTTGGCGACAGAATGATTATCGCTAACGCTACTGGTTGCTCGTCAATCTGGGGTGGCACATTCCCAAGCATTCCATACTGTAAAAATAAAGATGGTCACGGACCTGCATGGGGCAACTCGCTCTTTGAAGACAACGCAGAATACGGTTTTGGTATGAGGCTCGCTGTAAATCAGAACAGACGATATTTGCTCGCTGCTGTGGAGAGCCTTATAAATCTTTCCCCATCTCAGAGGGGGGTAGGGGGTGGTTCTATCTCTGCCGACCTGAAAAAAGCCCTTCAATCTGCAGTGAAAAACTGGACTGCTACAGACGAGGTTGCAAAGGCTAATGTCGCTAAAATAAAGGCATTAGTAGAGAAAGAAGTCAAGACTGCAAAAGGCGACACTGTGACCCTCTTGAAAAAAGTAAACGAACTGAAAAATTACTTTACAGAAAAGAGTATCTGGTGCTTTGGTGGAGACGGCTGGGCTTATGATATAGGCTTTGGCGGTGTCGACCATGTCATGGCACAAAATCGTAATGTAAACATTCTCGTTATGGATACTGAAGTCTATTCAAACACCGGTGGACAGGCGTCAAAAGCTACTCCTGTCGGTGCTGTAGCACGTTTTGCAGAAGCTGGCAAACACACCACTAAAAAAGACTTGGGTATGATGATGATGAGCTACGGTTATGTCTATGTGGCTTCTGTGGCTATGGGTGCAAATAAAGCTCAGCTAATAAACGCAATTCGTGAAGCAGAAGCATATAACGGACCTGCTATCATACTGGCTTATGCTCCATGTATCAATCACGGCATCGACCTTGCAAAAGCGCAAGCTGAAGAGAAAAAGGCTGTAGATAGTGGGTACTGGCTACTCTATCGCTACAACCCATCACTACTTCTCGAAGGTAAAAATCCATTCACTCTGGACTCAAAAGACCCAACAGTCGATGTCAAATCATTTATAGACGGCGAAACTCGCTTCACTTCACTCGGTGCTTCAGCTCCCGATAAGATGAAAGAATACCGTGAAGAAACCGCTAAATTCATCAAAAACAGATGGGAATACTATAAACATTTAGCAAAGAAATAAGGAATAAATGTATAACGACAAAGGGACGATGCATAATCGTCCCTTTTCATTTTAAAAACAAAATGGAAGTATAAATTTATTCACATCAACCACTTCCCACTTCCAGATGGGAAGTGGTTTATATCAAATGGAAATGCTATAATATGTCCACCAAGAACGGTTAGTAACAGTTCCAAACCTATACTTGGTCAGGAGGTGGGTCAGAAGTTAGATATAATTTTATTTTCCCACCCCCTAACCCCCTCTGAGGCTACCCTTGACCCACAAGTGCATCCATAATGATGTATAGTTTCAACAAGCCATTCCAGATACTTTTTACACCAGGTGGACCATCACTGGGAGCTCGTTTATAGCTACCAAGTTCTCCTAAAT
>WRIO01000292.1 GCA_009782695.1 Candidatus Cloacimonadota bacterium | reverse complement strand
CTTCCACATCCTTGTAGCCTTGTGCCACTTCGTGTGAAGAAAGGGGTGTGCCACAGCTGGGGCAATAGGGGACTATCTTGTGACCTTTGTAAATCAAGCCTGCGTCAAAGAACTGCTTTAGTATCCACCAAACGCTTTCGATATAGCTGTTCTGCAAGGTGATATAAGGATTTTTCAAATCTATCCAATAGCCCATAGTTTTGGTCATTTCTTGCCACTCTTTTTCGTAAGAAAAGACCGACTCTTTACACTGCTTGTTAAACTCTTCTATACCGTATTTTTCTATCTCATTTTTACTGGTGAGACCGAGCTTTTTTTCTACTTCAATCTCCACAGGAAGCCCGTGTGTGTCCCATCATGCTTTTCGTTTTACTTGAAATCCTTGCATAGTTTTATATCTGCACACGCTGTCTTTGATAGCTCGTGAGATGACATGATGTATGCCCGGCTTTCCGTTTGCAGTAGGAGGTCCTTCAAAAAAGACAAACTGCTGTGCACCTTCACGGTTTGTGATGCTTTTATTGTGAGTGTCGTTTTGTTCCCAATACTCTCGTATTCTTTTCTCTAAATCTATTGGTTTTTCTTTTAAATCTATTGACTTATACATATTTATCCTTAAAATTGTTTATATTAATTAATCCGTGCGAAGCACTCTACTAATCCCCCTCCTATTTGGAGGGGTGGCAGGCTTGCCTGACGGGGTGGTTAGACAATTTATATCCGTCCGCAGGACACTCATTATTTCTAATTTCTAATTTTTAATTTAATGTGACCTTATCTTTGACCTGATTTTCGCACAGTAGTGCTTTTGGCTGTCTTTATATTAGCTTCTTTTTTTACAGCTGGCTTTTTGGTTCGTGGTTTTGTATCTACCGCAGCAGGGACATGGTGGTCGTGATTTTCGTGCTGTTCTTTATGTTCAGTAGCGTCAATTTTCTCGTCGGGAGTCTCTGTGTCATCCTCAAAAAGTTCTTTAAATTCTTCCCTTAGTTTTTTATCTTTTGAGACATATTCTTTCCAACCTGCCATAGCTTTTTCCAGATCCACACATTTATCACAAGGCACTAACATCTTCTCGGGTGTAAAGCCTATATATCCTCTGTCATAACAAGTATTGCATGACTTTTTCTTTCTGCATTCCTGTATAATCTTGATAGCTGCAGCCTGGTCTTTTTCGCTTAATTCCATATATTTACCTCTTTATAAGATATCAGTTTCCATTTTTTTGGGAAGCAAAATTTTGTCAAGGATTTTTTAGAGCAGGCGATCAGAAAAAAGTCTTGACAAAATAAATAATCAAAAAAAAAGTGACATAAGGAGAAAAAAGAGGGTTACTTTGGATTTATCCTTGATGATGATTGGATTATTAAAATTACATAGAGGAAAATTGTAGGAGGAAAAAATGCAATTTAAAAAAAATCAAGTTATCAACTGGTTGTTGCTACTAATATTCAGTTCAATGGTCAGTGCACTATTTGGAACATGGATAAGTGATATTCCATTTAGTTTGAACCAACCGAAGACCGGCACGAAAATCGAAGCGTTTATTACAGGAGATGAGTTTTATAGCTATCTCCATAATCGAGATGGCTACTCGATGGTTTTTGATGAAAGAGAAAACGCCTATTGTTGGGCTGTTTTTGACTCTAACGAAGAGAATTTAATATCAACTGGGCAGAGGGTCGATGTTGTCAACCCTGAAAGTCTAAACATACCTAAACGAGCGACCATTAGCGAGACTGAGTATCGCTCTATTAGAGATCCTTTTGATCTTTTAGATGAAAATATGTCAAGATCACCAAGATTAGGAAATTCAAGTAATATAACCGTTTTTATCAATTTTACAGAAAACCCAGATTGTGATCATGATCAAAGCGTGTATTGTAATGATTGTGAAGGTGCAAAAGACTTTCCATTTGATCACGATTATTACCATAATTTTCTAAACGGGAGGGTTGCTCTCCCAGATACATCATTGTATAAATATATTCACGAGGTCAGTTATGGAAACCTAACAGTCAATTCCCGAATAATCACACAAACTGTAAGACCTGATAGTATTGTGCTTGCATACAGAGCACCTAATGTATCGGGGTATTACCGCCCCTATAGAGAAAATGGAGATCAATACCATCCTGCAAATCACAATGGATATCGAAATAGTAGTGAAAATAATGCCAGACTGGGTCATTTGAAGGCAGGAGTATATGAATACATAAAAGCAAATTTAGATTCGGCATTCGTCTTTACAAATCCTGAATATATAGATGCTGATGGAGATGGATTTATTGATAACATTACCTTTATTTTGAAAGGTAGGTTAAATGAACCTAATCCTGCTGATAATACGAATTATGGAATTCATATTTTTGCATCTTATAAAACAGGTGGAGCGCCTAATGTGTTTTTGTATCCGGGTAAGAGGGTAGGATCAATCATTGTTTGCGTTGAAGATGTCATCTGGGACATACAAAGGAAAAGGATTGCTGTTATTGCCGCAGAGTTCTCACATACCCTTGGTTTTAGAGATCAATATGTGACAATAGGAGGACCAGATGAACCTATTGGGGTTTGGGACTTACATGGTGGCACTAACTACCCACCTCAAAGTCTGACAGCATATACAAAGAAAAAATATGTGCCAGAAT
>WRIO01000291.1 GCA_009782695.1 Candidatus Cloacimonadota bacterium | reverse complement strand
TACTCTGTGCCTGAGAATATGACATTCACAAAGGGAGCTAAAAAGATCATAACTTGAGAAGCAAGGAAATTTATTGGTCTGATAGATTCAATAAATAGTATAGCAGGAGCTCCCATACGTCTTTTTGCAAAAAACATAGCAACTTTTTCTATTAACTCTATTGCTCTTTCCTTCTCAACTTGAACTATCATACATAGCCTTATTTATTTAAATGCTTCACTGCCACTAAATGTTCTATATGGGTCAAAACTGATAAGAATTTTTTTATCATCAGCGGATAGGCTATCAGAAATAATTCTGTCTATCAGTTCTCCTACTCCAGGTCCCAGCATAAAACCTTGCCCACACATACCTATTGCTTGAATAAAGTTTGGAAATTCTTTTGTTCGACCGATTATTGGGAAACCGTCAGGAGTCATTGGATATTGGCCTCTCCATGAACGGCGTATCTTTAAGTTTTTAAGGCGAGGATAGAGTTTCACCATTCTGGATGAGCATTGGGGTAAAAATTGGCTGGTGGAATAGTTATCTGTCCCTAAAATTATTGGGTCAGGAGTGATACAAAAGACGACTTGTCCTTCAAAATTTTGATAAAAATAATAGTTCTGAGAACCTTTTTCGAGCCTCAAATCCACTACCATAGGACCAAAGAATCTGTTAACTTGGTCAGTAATAGCAGCTTCGTGGCAATCTGGAGTGACATTCGTTTTTATATTTAACATTTTACTGATGTCATTAGCATAATTTCCTGAGGCATTTACCAGGTATTCGCAATTATATTTACCTTTATCAGTGTATATAGTAAAGAGATTGTTTTCATATTTTATTTTCACGACATTTTCAGAAAATCTGTATTGTGCCCCGTATTCAAGGCTTTTAAAGTAGAACTCATTACATGCTAATAGTGGAGAGCAGCTACCATCATCAGGTGAATATGTAGATCCCCTTAATCCCTCCATTGAAATGCCAGGTACTAAATTTGCATATTCATCAGGAGAAATCCAGGAAATATTCAGCCCGAACTCCTTTTGTATTTTCATCAAGCCGAGTAGTTTTCTCTCTGTTTCTTCATCATAAGCAGGGTAGCTATAACCGTTTGACATCCAACCTATGTCTTTTCCATATAATTTTTTCCATGAAGAGAATATATCGATACTTCTCTGGCAGATATTTATCTTACCGAAATCAGAATGAGTTGCACGAACACCTCCAATAGCCTTTTTATTGTTTCCCTGTCCAGGTGAATGTAAGCTTTCTAAACATAGGGTTTTTTTCTGATTCTGTGCAAGTGCCATCGTAGTGGGTACACCGACAGAACCAGCCCCGATGACAATGACATTGTATTGTGTGGTTGAAAATTGGGAATTGGAAATAGGAGTAACAGTGCTATTAATATTTGGGGATTCATCTGGAATATTTTCCGCATTTTGTTGAATAAAACTTGAGCACACAAATTTTTCTATGGGGACTTCAACAAATAAAGGTCTATTTGTATGTGCAATTATTTCTTCAGGTTTAATACCTTCTTCTCTAAATATTTGCCGTATCAGTGAATCACACGTTTTACTGCCACAAGCACCCATACCTAATCTGGTCATTCCTTTTATCTGGTTTATATCCCTGATTCCTTTTTTTATCAATTCACGTATTTCGCTGTCTTTGACTCTTTCACAAAGGCAAACCATTTCAGAGATTGGGGATTGAGGATTTACGATAGGAGGCAGTTGTTGAGTGTTTTGGATTTTAAAAGAAATAGCTTTTTTAGCTATTGATCTGGGCATAATGAGTTTGATTTGTTGCGTTTTAAATTCCTTGTTTTGTATTATTGAGATGACTTTGAACATACCGAGTTTATTAGCATCGATATCCATAACTTCCACTTCATCACCAATATTTACTGGAATATTTGAGATTTCGTAAGGTAAAGATACAGTAGGATTTTGCTGATCTTTACGAAAATCAACTATTGAAATAGCGAGTCCTGGACAGATATTCAAACATTTTGCACAGCCAATACAGGAACCATTATACATTGGTTGATTCATTATAGAATTTGCTTCCATTTTGATTGAGTTAGTTGGGCAAGAAGTAATGCATGGGTTACAGGGAATCTCTTCAAGGCAATGTATCACAGGAAACACACCAGTTTCTTCTACATTTTCCTGATAAAATCGTGTCTTACCAGGATGCGATTTAAGTACCTCAGCTTTTTCATACCATTTTTGAGGAATCTCATCAATATGAGGTTTAAATTCTTTCGAAATTTTCACACCAGTTATTTTACCGTTAAACATAGCTGAAGACGCTTCAGCTATCTCTAAAGCATCTCCTGCAGCGAATGTTTTGATACCGGCTATTTCTGCTGCTATAGAAAATTCTTTTAATGAGTCCAGTCCGACAGCTATCAGTATTGTGTCACATTCAAAGGTTTTCCTAGAACCTAAAATTTCCTTGTATTTGGCATCTACAGGTGCGATAGTGACAGAAGATACTGATTCATCTCCATTAGCAGAGATAATAGTATGTGAAGTAAAGATGGGTACACCAAGCCTTCTTAATTTGTCTGAATGCACTTTATAACCACCACATTTTGGCATAGCTTCAGCTAACCCCACTACTTCAATACCAGCTTGTAGAGCGTGGTAACCTGCTATTAAG
>WRIO01000290.1 GCA_009782695.1 Candidatus Cloacimonadota bacterium | reverse complement strand
CTAAAGAGCACTGTCACTATGATAGTGACAAAGGAAGAGTCAGCAAAAGTATAAAAAATATAACCTATTTTTTCCTTGGTGAGTTTTAACTTTTCCAAATCAAAGCTCCTGCACTGGTAAATCTATATTAGAGTATTTTTCTAGAGAAGGTGAAGCGATAAACACTTGATGATCTGCCGCTAATCTATTTAATAGGGCTGTGCTTCGATTTACATCCAATTCTGCCAGAGTATCATCAAAAATCATGATAGGGTTTACTTTATTTACTGATGTAATCATACTTGAAAGAGCTATTTTCATAGCTATCACTACGCTCCTTTTCTGACCTTGTGAGCTGTAATTTTGAGCAAATCTGCCATTTAGAGTTAAATAAAAATCGTCTAAATGGCTTCCAAACAATGATGTCAGATACTTTTTTTCTTTTTCCTCGTTATCTTTTAAGGTATCCATAGAAACTTCATTTGTCTTCAAATATATATTTACATTTTCTTTATTTTGGGAGAACATCTCATAAGCTTCTTTTAAGTCTTTGCTATATAGCTCGATAAACCGAGTTCTAAACTCTGTGACTTTTATCGAGGCTTGACAATATGTGTTGTCCCAAGACTCTTTTTCTGCTTTTGAAAAGCTTCTTTTTAAAAGTGAGTTCCGTTGAAGTAATGCATCTTTAAAACTGCGGAGACAAAATAAGTAACCGGGAAATACTTTTGAGATAGCCATATCTAAGAAGAAGCGTCTTTTTGCTGGCTGGGAAAATATATTGTAAACATCATCGGGACCGCTATAAATCACTTGGATATACTGGTATAGGTCTGATATCCGTGAGAGAGGTTTGTTATTTATGTGGATGAGTTTCTTTTTAAATTTGTTGTAATATGTTTGAAACTCTGTATGCCTATTTTCTTTCCCATTTAGACTAAACTCAGATTTTAGAAAAAAATCATCCTTTGAGGTATTTATAAGCAGATGGTCTGGTTGATTCAATATCGACCGACCATAAGTAAAGTATGCTACAGCCTCTAATAGGTTAGTTTTTCCCACGCCGTTTTTACCTGTTATCAAGCAACCTTTTGGGTAAAAACTAAAAAAAGAGTCTTCGTAATTCCTATAATTACGAAGACTTATGCTAGTTAAATACAAATTCCCTCTAATGTTTTATTTTGTTATTATTTACCTTCCTATTCTTAGAGGCATCAATACATATTTTATTTCGAGGTTTTCATAAACTATATTATTTTGTATCCAAATAGGTTCTTCATTTGATCGGGTCAGCAAGACAACGCTTTCAGTTTCGATAACCCCTAATATAGCTGTAAACAATCTCGAATTGAAACAATAGGGAGACTCGGGACCATCATAATCTATCTTTGGGATGCTGATTTTCGCATTACCTCTCTCAGTTAAGTGGGACTCGACTAAGAGTTCATGACTTTTTATGTCGATTTTTATCAACCTATCTTCGTCCTCTGCTAACAGTGAGGCTTGCTTCATCGCTTTTAAAAACTCATCTTTGTTTAAAGTTAATTTGTAGTTTGGTTGGTTTCTAAAAGCTACTGTATAAGTGGGAAATCGACCTTCTATTTTGTTGCTAATCATCACTATATCATTCAACATAAATGATATCCTACTTTCATCATATTTCACTGTTATTTCTTCTGTAGCACTGGTTATGTTTTTTTCGATAAATGTAAGTGCACGAGAAGGGACTACTATCTCAAAAGGTTCTACTACTTGTATGTTTGTTTTTAGTTTTGCTTCTCCTATCCTTTTGGTGTCTGTGGCTGCAAATGTGATGAGATTGTTTTCTATCTTTATGAAAACGCCACTGATAATAGTTTGATTTTGTTCAGTTGATGCACAAAATACTGAATTTTGTATGAGCTTTTTAAAGTCCTCAGCGTTACATATATATTCACTTTTCGAATCTATTTTACCTATTTCAGGGAACATTGATATATCTACGCAATTTACTTCGAATTTCGCATACCCGCTAGTAATAGCTAAAGAAAGTTTATCCGGCTCAAAGGAAAATTCTATGGAATCGGTAGAAAATGAGCTCACGATATCGTAGAAGTACTTTGCTGGAACAAGAAGCTGACAATCTGATAAGACATTTGCTTCTATTGTGATTATGGTGGTGATGTTTAAGTCAGTGGCAGTGATGGTCACTGTATTGTTTTCCTTACTTGCCACTATCTTCAAATTAGATAGAACCAAAAGATTGGTCTTTGAAGGCACTACACTGATAATATATTGCAATTTGTCGTGTAAATTCTTCTTTAGTACTGAAAATTTCATAAATACCTCTATTCTTTTTTATTGTGCCATTTTTAAAAAACGGCTATTTTTGTCAAATGTTTTTTATATAAAATTACATATTTTACTACTTAAAAAATGTCTCTGAGTTGATGACAATTTCGTAAAACTAGCTTCATTGTCAGGACTATGGTAATACTATGATGACAAATTCCCCTTTTGGCAAATCTTTTATTTTTGATACAAGCTCACCCACAGTTGTTTTGATGATCAGCTCTTCTGGTTGGGTTAGTTTATAAGCAAAGATTATCCTTTTATTGCTTTTTAATATCATTTCTAAATCTTTTGCCAAAGGCTTCATTCTATATGGCGTTTCTAGTAGAATGACAGGGGCAGTTTCCTTG
>WRIO01000289.1 GCA_009782695.1 Candidatus Cloacimonadota bacterium | reverse complement strand
AACCCCTCTCTATAGCATCATTTTCTATATAGTTCTTTTGATACATTTTTAAACGTTATGGGACAGTCTTATAGAGTAGTTTTTTTTGAAAATTCTTTAGATCATGTCATGGATATGAAGGGCAATAAAAAAGATGCTTTTTAGCTAAACTTTTTTAAATAGTATATAGTCAATCTTGCTTTAGTTTATTACCTGACAATTGCCCGCAAGCCCCTGTTATATCAGCTCCTTTGCTTTTTCGTATAGTGATAGCAACCGGTAATACTCGTAGTTTTTGAACAAATTGTTGTATTTGATTTTCTGTCGGGGATTTCCATGGCATACCTTTTACTTCATTCCATTTTATTAAGTTTAGCTTGCATGATATATCACCGCAGAACTTCATAATAGCTTTTATGTCGGTATCTTCCATATTTACATTTGCTATCATAATATACTCAAAAGTTATCCGAAAACTAGTTTTTTTGCGGAAATAAATCGAGGCTTTTTTCAACTCATCAAGTGGGTAGTTCTTATTTATGGGCATTATTTCGCTTCTATATTTATCGATAGCAGAGTTTAAAGATACTGCTAGCTTCACTTTTATACCACTTTCTGCAAGGCTATAAATCTTTGGAACCACTCCGCAAGTGGAAACAGTGACTCTCCTTGCGCTAAATGAGAAGCCTTCTTCTGAATTTACAATGTGCAGGAAAGAGACTAAAGCATCATAATTATCAAGTGGTTCACCCATACCCATCAAGACAAGGTTAGTGATTTTAATGTCTGGGAAATAATTATATGCAGTATGGAGCTGTGATACTAACTCTGCTTGAGACAAGTTTCTTTTTAAGCCGATTTTAGCAGTAGCACAAAAGCTGCATCCCCTTCCACAACCGACCTGGGTAGATATGCACAGCGTGTGTTTTTTTCCATCTGGCATAAAGACCATTTCTATGGAATGATTGTCTGATAATTCCAAAAGGAATTTTGTAGTGCCATCAGTACTAGTTCTTGTTTCTATTATTTTGGGGGAAAAGGTCTCAAAAGCATTTAAGAGAGCAGTTTTTTGCTCTTTTGAGATATTCGTCATATCCTCAAAGTTTAGAGTGTGTTTTTTATATACCCATTGCATGACTTGGTTAACCTTGTATGGTTTCATTAATACTTCATGCAGTTTAGTCTTTAAATCATCTAAGTGATAATCTAGTATATGCCTCACTCTTTTTTCTTTTTACCTTTGTTATTCTGTTTTTTAGTCAAGTGGTCTTTGTATTCCGTTAGGGTCATAGAAGTGATTTCCTTTGATTCGGAAGTCAAGTGTATAGTCAATGCATTTAAATCGTTCCTGAATACATACATTTTTTTCCCGTTTACATATATCTCATCTCCCATTTCGGGAAAGTCTTTCGTCACTTCTGCATAATGATCTTCCTCATAATGCAGGCAACACAGTAACCTCCCGCAAGGACCTGATATTTTCGATAGATTTCCAGAAAGATTTTGGTCTTTTGCCATTTTTATGGTAACTTGGTTGAACCTTTTCATAAATACCGAGCAGCACAGCTGGTTTCCGCACATACCATAGCCTCCGAGTTTTTTAGCTTCATCTCTTCCGGTGCATTGGTGTAGTTCAATCCTTGTCTTAAAAATCTCTGCTAATTCACGAACAAATACCCGGAAATCTATCCTCCCTTCTGCTGAAAAGAAGAAGGTGACTTTGTTTCCGTCAAACTGATATACAGTGTCGAGTAGCTTCATCTCAAAAGGGTATTTTTCTACTATTTCAAAAAACTTTTCTGTTGCGAGCCGTTCTTTCTCATATATAGCATCCAGCTGTGCTTGGTCACTATCAACCATACAACGAACGATAGACATTATCTTCCCTTGTTCTAACATCTGATCCAATCCCTTACTTCGCACTGCTGTGTGCATCACGGTGCCTATGTCTTGTCCTCTATCGACTTCTAATACTACTTCATCGTTTGGTTGGATCGCTACATTGTTTGGATTTTGGAAATAAGCTATTTTCCAAGTTCGCATCTCTACTTCCACAAACTCGTTTTGTCCTTCATCACTTTCTATGATAGGCTCTTCCGTTTGATCTATTTCTATATCTGATTCTTTTTTAATCATCTTTTTTCTCCATTTTTGTAATTTCTTTATAAAGTTTATGCATAACATTTCTTTCGATATCGGATAATTTTTCACCTCTGCGTTGTTTTACCTTTTCGATAGTATCTAAAAGCTTCTCAAGGTCATACAAAGATATTTTATTATCTTCTACCCATGAAAATGGTGGTGTTTGACCACAAATCAATTTTTTCCCATAAATACTTGATCCATAACAGATAGTGGTGCCAGTGTTTATAGTACTGTTTATACCTAATTTGCAATGATCTCCGATAAGAGCACCTAAAAACACAAGTCCTGTTTCTCTCTTTTTTTGCTGTGTAAAATCCCACATTTTCACGTTGTTATAATTGTTTTTTAAGTCGCTATTACTAGTCCCAGCTCCGATATTTACCCACTCACCGATATAGCTATTTCCCAAAAAACCATCATGCTGCTTGTTCGAGTAAGCTTGTATGATGGTGTCTTCCACTTCGCCACCAACCTTACAATGAGGTCCGATAGAGGTATTTGGGTAGATTTTAGAGCCGATTTTTATTATACTATTTTTCCCAA
>WRIO01000288.1 GCA_009782695.1 Candidatus Cloacimonadota bacterium | reverse complement strand
CTAGAATTGATATATACCGGAGTCAGCGACCTGTCTCCACTATCTGGGCTTGTGAATCTAAGTAAGCTATACTTGGGTTACAGCGAAATCAGCGACCTATCTTCGATGGCTGGGCTTGTGAATCTAAAAGGTCTATCCTTGGAAAACAGCCAAGTCAGCGACCTGTCTCCACTGGCTGGGCTTATTGGCTTAGTAAGTTTACACTTGGAGGGCAACCCCATAAGTGACTGGTCCCCAGTAGAGCATGTGCCAAATGTTTTCGGTAGACCATAGCGTATGCTGTCGATTTCCATATAATTGTTTACTCCCACCGACGTTTAAATTTACTAGCCGACCATACTTCATTTTCTAAATCGAATAGCAGATCTTTTACAGCACCTTCAAAATATTGTTGCTTTAATAGCTTAGTCTTAGTATCTGCATCCAAACCCACCCATATATACTGGTCAGAATTAACCCCAAAATTATCTTTACAGAATTTTTGTATAGTATAAGTCCAATCAAAATTATCTGAGGATATTTTGAAATAGATTATCCCATCATTTTTAAAACGATATTTACCCCCGTATCTGATTCGAATAAATTCTTGATTATACCATCTAATGATATCTTCTCGTGTTTTGTTTATGCATATCTTTAGCTTGACTTCCATATCTTCATATTCCTCTTGAGAATAATATGCGTTAGAAATCCTATCTATATATTTATCATCAATAAACAAACCACTTATATTCGATGCCTCTTTTGGTGTAGGCCAATCTGGGTTGTCAAATGCCCAACTAATAACACATAATTTCATCCAGCAACTATTGTGTTCTTGAATCATTGGTATATTTAAACCATTAGCTACACACCAATGTACCAGATGCAATACTAAGTCAAACCCAATAGTAGGATGTAAGGTTATCTGTTCGCTGTTTGGTAATCCTGGATACAATCTCCCTTGCCTAGATAGCAATCCCACCCCGCTATGTTTATCTAGAAGTGGTATTGAAGCCGAGCCTTCTATGTATTTACTACTATTACTTATTTTTACCACTGTCACCTTTTCATGCACTCTATCTACTTGCTTTCGCACTCACAGGAAGCGCAACATACCGCATCGACATAAAACCTGCATTCTATACTAGCTCACACACACACGCTAGCATCACTCTGTTAGCAACCATCATATCGCTGACAATGAACCATTTTAGGAACATAGCACTTGCTATAGTTTTCTTATCATTTATGCAAAAAGTTATTCTAAGCATGTGAGAATTTTTGGGAGATATTTGATATGACAAAGCAATGTCCCGAGTATATAACTATTGGCAATAATCCGTGTATGCATCGTCTCATGTTTATACAAATTGAAATGGATCCTCCGCAGCTATGCTCTGATCTCATGAGATTATCTGGTTTTCATTTTACTGCAAAATCATTTGCTGACCATATTGAACAAACTTACTGCCTTATCAGCCACTTCTTTAACATTTAGTCCGTTATCCTTGCACGACCAGAGTGGCACATAGTGCTCGTAACCAACTATTTCTTCACTCTCTATAGGTATTTTGTTTTCCGATAGCCACGCTTTAACAATGACAGCACTGTTTTTAGTCCCTGCATTCAACAGGATTTCCCAACCCTTTAGGCATCGTACGATTTCATATGCCTTCCCAATGTTTTTCTCAGCGGATTCCTCTCTGCTAAACGTATAATAAGCAGAGGCTATAGAATCTTTAAGCCCGATGTTTGAAGAATAGATTTTGAAGGTACGTTGATTTAAGCGATCTCCAATCTCGCGAACAACCGCTCCAACTTCCTTCTTAAAAAATTCCATTAGAATTTTATGCTCTTCAATAAGTTCACGAATCACTGTCTCGTTTTTGTCAAAAAAGTCTATTCTATCATTGTGTTCATCGTGACCCATTTTACCTTCCTCTCTCAAATTTTGCATGGTATTTATAAAGTTTCTTAAAAATATAAGCCATTCACTATTTGCTGTATCAATATAATCACCCAAGTTTGCTTTTACTCTTGAAAGAAATTTTTCGTACGTTATATAGTAAAACTCACTGCTCTTCTCAGTGTTTAAGTAATTATCCTCATTAATTGATAATACTATTGGTATTATAGTTTTTGTGTTTTCAATGTTTTCTTTTTTAACTTCTTCAATAGTTATATAATAATCTTCTAAATTGTTATATACTGGTGCATTAATTTTATTTTCAATAATAATAAGAAATAAATCTGTTTCAATCAATATATCAATTCTTCCACCTTTTAAAGTGGGGTATTCTGTGATGACTTGAGTTTCCATATTATCAGTCAAATATTGGTTATCAATAACTGTTTCTACTAAAGATTTCAAAAATAGATCTTTCATTCCATGTTGACCAGACGCATTTAAAAAATAGGCTAATATATTACTGCTAACTTTTTCATAGTGAGGATAGCGAGTAACTTCTAAAAAAGTTTGCAATGTATTTTTTATATTATGCGGATAATTACTGAATTTCTTAAATAATTCGTTGAACTTGTTTTGATCTAAATTGCTTTTTATATACCCTAGGCATTTATATTTTGAACGACCAACGTTTTCAAATAATTCTGGGTAACCGTTCTCATTTGATAGTTTGTAATCTGCCGGTAAAATTGATGTTTTTTTAAACTCATATTTCTGCCA
>WRIO01000287.1 GCA_009782695.1 Candidatus Cloacimonadota bacterium | reverse complement strand
CTGTTCCCTACCGCATATAAAAAACTGCCCCAAAGAGGCAACATTTTGCTTCTTGTAAACCCTTGATAGATAGAAGTCCAAAAGTATGTGGATTTATGCTTTCTTTCAACAGATTGCATATTTAGCTTGACAAAATAGCTTGATTTATAAAGGTGATTTTATGATAAGGGAGCTTTTTGTGGTAAAATCTATTACTAAAATAGGAATATTTATGAAGGAGTAAACAATTATGAAAAACGCAATTTTGGTGGCAATAATCTATGTCTTAATGTCTTCTTTGGTCCATAGCGATAGAGTAATGAATTATAATGACTATGAAACAATATCAGCAGTGGAGCTAGCACAAAAGGTTTCGGCAGAAAATGCAGGATATGAAAACCATTTCGCTTCGAAGAGCCATTTTACAAGCATAATATACGATATTACAGGGGAAATAATATCGATAGGTAAAGATGATTTTGATATTCCCTTTATCGTTCTTGAAGGGGACAATGTAAATACACTAAATGTTCTAGTATCCTTCCTAAAAAAGCACGATTTATCCTTTTTAAATATCGGTCAAACTGTTACAGTTAATGCACATCTTTATAATCACGATGAGCAATATTTGTATATGCTATGCTGGATAGCAGGAATTTACGACACAGAGATAAAACTGGACAATGCAGATATACACAACCTCGATAAACCTACTCTAAATATAGCAGCAACTGACCTATCACGGGCTATCATATCTCACCCACATAGGTATTTTGAAGACTATTTTAGTAGATACTTTAGAACTTTTATTGTTACGGGTGAGGTCTATTGGAAGGGTTATGAGAGTTCTAAAATTGCTATAGCTTTTCAAGGGCATGATGATAAAAGTTTCGTGCAAGTTTGGTTTAATGACAACGATAGGACAAATCATTATTATCAAATCGCTTATGACGATGGCTATACAGACTTAGAATGTGAAGAGACTGATTATTATCAAGATCATTTAACCTTTATAAAGGAATATAAAAAGATGTCTTCTATAAAGGTTGGCGATACTACTACTGTCAAAGGTTATTACCAATATTTATGGAAGCGACCTATTTTGAGCCAGCAGCAAAGCTCCAATTATTTTGACGAACCGATATACGACACTATCGACACTATCAATGTGGTGATCATAGGTGCTGCGACAGTAGAGTAAAATAACTTGACATAAAAATCGATTTAAAAAAAATTGACTTTCAGAAAAATTAAAGGAGCAAATATTTGGAATTTTTGCATTTAGAAGACCCTATACTCATCTTTTCTCTGCTATTATTTGTCATATTAGTTATCCCTTATGTCTTTAAAAAACTAAAAATGCCATATATAGTTGGGCTGATACTAGCGGGTGCTGTCATAGGTAAGAACGGGCTTGGTTTTATCGCCAATGAAGACCATATCGAACTTTTTAGCACAATGGGTTTGCTGTATATCATGTTTATAGCGAGCCTTGAGATAGATCTTGTGGATTTTAAAAAGAACAGGTCAAAGAGCCTGATATTTGGCATGGCGACCTTTCTGATACCTATGATTTTAGGTTGCTGGAGCAGTCTTTATATATTGAAGCTTGACCAGTCAAATTCTATTTTGCTGGGAACTATATTTGCTTCTCACACTTTGCTTACCTACTCTATCATCACAAAATATAATATCGCAAAGAACAAAGCAGTCAATATAGCTATCGGCGGAACTATCATCACCAATGTGCTCTCTCTTTTAGTGCTGGCTATACTGGTCAGTATTCGTTCTTCGCTAAATAAAGGTGTGCCAATTACTTTTACTTTTTGGATAGATTTGCTGCTCTATTTATCTGCCTTTGCCGGCATAGTTCTGTATGCATTCCCGAAAGCAGCTAGCTTGTTTTTTAAAAAGGAAAGCGACAGTATCTCCCAGTATCTATTTATACTCAGTATGCTGTTTTTATCAGCATTTTTAGCAAAACAAGCGAAGGTAGAAGCTATCATAGGTGCCTTTGTCATCGGACTAGCCCTAAACCCATTGATACCGAAAATATCACCTCTAAAGAACAGAATAGACTTTATCGGCAATGCTATCTTTATACCTATATTCATCATAAGTGTGGGAATGCTGGTCGATTTTCGGGTGCTTTTTCAAGATACTATGACGATATTTGTAGCAGTGGTAATGATCATCGTAGCTACTAGTACCAAATATTTAGCAGCTCTTTTTACCCAGCTGGCTATAGGTTACAATAAACACGAGAGAAGCATCATCTTCGGGATGAGCACTTCTCACACAGCGGTTGCTCTGGCAGCTGTAATGGTCGGTCGTGAAGCGGGCATGCTAAACGATAGTATCACGAATGGGACCATCATGATGATATTATTCTCTTGCACCATAGCTTCCTTTGCCACTGAAAAAGGGGCTTCAAAGGTAGCTAGTTCTTTATCAGCTATCGAAATACCTATCGAAGAGGATATGCCCGAAAAGATTTTGATACCTATCAGCCACCCCGGCACGGTGGAGGAGCTGGTTTCATTGGGCTTGATATTAAAAAATAATTTGTATCAAAATAATATCTACGCTTTAAATGTGATTTCTAGTGCAGATGTGGACCACGAAGTCGAGCAAAGGTCGAAGGATTTGCTAGAAAAGGCTAAAAAAGTGGTAGCTGCTACAGACCAGACTTTACA
>WRIO01000286.1 GCA_009782695.1 Candidatus Cloacimonadota bacterium | reverse complement strand
TAAAGATGTCTGCAGGTATCTTCGGAGGGTTATTTTTGATTGCTAAGTCAGTATCGGTCAGCTGGTATTCCTTACCCAAAACATCATATATTTTCAGCATTTCGCGTGTATCATTACACCGATTAAAATTCGATAAACAGACTTCGATATCGTGATATAATGCCATCATCAAAATGCGATTTATCACCGATTTTGAACCAGACAACGATAAAGCTTTGCTATCCATCACCTACGCGAAAAGAAGAAGGGGTCATGATCATACCCGACGGAGATATAAGTAAAGAAGCGAGAATTATCATTTAAACTCATCCCAAGCCGCAGGGGTATCGGGGCGCGAAAAACCTTGCTATAACCCAAAACCAACCCGATAGAAGTGACCTGTTCATCCATTTCTAACCATTTATCTGTCTTGCCATACGTCAAGTAATTGCCATTTACATCTACAAAGAATTGTTTATGGGGGTTTATCCGAAAACCTGCGCTGAGTGTCCTATAAAATGGTGCAGACAGTTCCTTCTCATTTAGTCCGATGAAATTGTTTATTCCCCCTATATAGAAAGGATCTTCTTTTACAGGGGTAGATTTAAAATATGTTCCATATTCTGCTGAGGTCAAAAATGAAGTCTTTTTGGTAATAGGTATAGCGGTGCTAAAAGAGTTTATCATCTTTTTATACCCTTCATCGGTGACTTCTGTCGCAGGGGCTGCAGTAAACTTTGAAAAAACGCTTAATCCCCTAGTATAGTAAGGATAATCGTCTAAATATTCATAATAAAACTTCGCTCCTACGCCTGAAGAAAAGAAGGCTTTGTCAAATGTTTCTGGCTCTCCGACATCGTGCCTAAATGCTATGTTGTAATAGTATAAAAATGGCTCAAAACTTGCGTGTTTTAGCAGGTGAACCCCGAGCCCTACAGTGGCACCATACTCGTTTATTTTATAGCTTCGCTCCTTCTCGAAATCGATATTATATTGAAAGACTTTATCTTGCCGCATATACGGGAAAACCCTGTAATATACAGGGACATTATACATAATATATTTGGAATAGTCTATATCAAGGGCATTCACACCACCCACATTTACGTTTACGAATAGATCAGAGTTTTTCATCACCACATTTCGCATATTCAAAATGATCCCTAACACTAACATATCGTGCTGATTATACACAAAGTTCGCACTCAAATGGTTTCTATCTTTTTCTTTTACATTGATATATAATATATAACCTTCGTTTTCTTTTGCTATTTGGGGGTAAATAATATCAAACAATTCTGTGGAAAAAGCGCGGTGCAGTCCCTCTAACACATCATCACGGTTATATGGAGTATCCTTTTGCAAGCGAAGATAATCTCTGATGGCAGCACTACTCAAATGTTTATTATTGCGAATCTCTATTTTCGCAAACTCGATATAATCGGGGAGTTTTTCTACCTCTTTTCTTACTTTTCGAGGTAAATTCTGTGACTGTAATATCTCCACATAGTTTTTAGCTTCTTGGTATCCTATCTCTATGATACCTCTGGCAGAGCTAAAGTCAAGAAGCCCTGTCTGACTTGTATTCGGAGTGATGACGATATCTGCAAACTGTTCAGAATTGCTCTGACGATACAGCTGACCTATGTTTAGAGTCTGGTTTAATATCTGGATAGGGTTTTTTAAGTTTTCACGGCTATTCAGCTCGGTATTTGTCTTGAAAGCTATGATAAAATCGCTTCCCAAGTCGTGAGCTATGTCTGCTGGTAAATTCTGCGTCACACCACCATCTATCAGCAATCGCCCACCAACCTCTATCGGCAAAAATATACCCGGTATAGAGCTGCTAGCCCGCATTACATCAGCTATCGAGCCACTATTTAGGAGAACCAATTCACCTGTCTCCAGATCTGTAGCCACACACCGAAATGCGATAGGCAAGTCATCAAAATCAGAAATATGAGACACTTGCCAAGTCTCGTAAAACAACCTCAGATGTATGTCATTTACAGCTACTAAACCTTGCGGTAAACTGGGATAAAACCTATCGGTCAGCCCTAAAGTGATATTACTCATAGGTAGCCACCTCTTTTGCTGTGCATATAGCTGCTTGCGCGATAAGTTGTCCTCTAGTATATCATTCCAATCTATACGGAGCATGAGATCTTCTATCTGCTCTGCTGTATGACCTGAGGCATATAAACCTCCTACCACTGCCCCGATACTGGTGCCTATTATCAAATCTACTTGGATATCAAGTTCGTCAAGAACTTTAAGCATACCTATCTGCGCAAAACCCTTTGCTCCACCGCCACTCAATACCAATGCAGTCTTGTGGTTTTCCCCAGATTTCAAGGAAATAAAAGACAATATCAAGGCTAAAAATAAATATAATTTCTTTGTCATAACCTGTGATTACAAATAGATTTAAACACTAAATATTGTCAAGTGTTTTCTATAAAAAAACGGAACACACAAACTTGCATGTTCCGTTTGTAGCCAGGACATTAATTTATTTAAAGTCGTCAAAGTCTCCGTCATCGAAGCTGTCGAGTGGTAACATATTTTCTGGTTTTACTTCATATCCACTTGCATTCTTACTCGGTAAAGGTTTCACCGGATTGTGGCGGGGAAGTGCCCTTTTTTCTGGGGTAGGAGGAGTATAAGGTTTTTTCCCGGACCTGTTCGATACAGAAA
>WRIO01000285.1 GCA_009782695.1 Candidatus Cloacimonadota bacterium | reverse complement strand
CAGCAGTAGACGACACCCTCTTTTATACACAGAGGCACAGAAGGCGGCTATATCGAGGGTGATACCGCCACCGATAGCTACTATCGTGTCGCTTCTTTTTAGGTTCCTCGCTATGATTTTATGCAGTATATCTGTAGCTACAGATAGGTTTTTATTCTCTTCTGTGGCTTTTAACCAATAGATATTTCTAGCAGTAGAGATCGCTTCCAACCTTGAAAACTTATCGAAATAAAAATCGTCCCAAATATAGAAAAAATCCTCTTTATACAAATAATTTTCAAGTTTATCAGCGGAAATGCTGGTCTGTTCAAAACGTGGGAAAGTGGCTTTAAAAGGCAGGGACAGAACTATAGCCTTCATACAAAGGGTATTTATTTTTGCCTTTTTAAAGGTGGAATATATAAAAATCTGGTAGGGTCAGCAGGTTCTTTCAGCAGCTCATTATCGTGTGATAAAGTGGTTCGCATCGGCACTTTCGGTGCTAACCTATGGATACATTTTTCTCTCACTATATATACGTCACCGTTGCTGCTAATGTGTTCTATACCAAAATCAGGTATTTGTTCGATATACTTGGTATCCATTTCTTTTTTGGTTTGGCATATTACATCTATTTCAAAATCATCTAGATAACGCTCATCTGTTTGTATCTCAAAGAAAGGCTCTTTTTCCTCTAAATAGTCATACCCTATCCACAAGCCATCCCAATATTTCATACTCCCCTCCAAAAAATATCTACTTTTCTCTATATTCTAAAAAAACCATTTTTTGTATGCGCTCTTTTTTGTCAAGGTATTTGATGAGGTTGCGAAAAAAAAATAGCTGTATGGCAAAATACAGCTATTTTTATTTATTTGGATAAAAAGATTACCATTTCAAGTGGGCGAAAGCTTTGTTTGCTTCTGCCATTTTGTGAGTATCTTCTCTTTTCTTTATGGTAGTTCCTTCTTTTTTATAAGCTGCGAGCAGTTCTGCACCCAAGCACTCTTTCATGCTTTTTTCTGACCGATTGCGAGCTACAGAAATGATCCAACGGAAAGCGATGGCTGTGCCAGCTTTTACAGTCACTTCGGTGGGTATCTGATAGTTCGAGCCACCCACTCTGCGGGAGACAACTTTTACAAGTGGTCTTGCATTGTCTATGGCTTCTGTAAAGACTTCCAGAGGATCTCTCTTTGTTTTTTCATTTAAAAAGTCGAGAGCCCCATACACGATGGTTTCAGCTATTGACTTCTTTCCTCTTTCCATCACACAATTCATAAACTTGCTCAATAAAACTGATTTATACTTTGGGTCTGGTAATATTTCTCGACTAACTGCTTTTCTTTTTCTTGGCATAGTTTACTCCTTTTACTTCTTAGCTTCCTTCGGTGTTTTGCTGCCGTATTTTGAGCGGCTATTCTTTCTTTTATCTACTCCTGAGCAGTCCAATGCTCCACGAACTATATGATAGCGAACGCCGGGCAAGTCTTTTACACGACCGCCGCGAACTAGCACGATAGAGTGTTCTTGTAGGTTGTGCCCTTCTCCTGGAATATATGCTGTCACTTCTATCCCGTTTGTAAGCCTGACACGGGCAATCTTTCTAAGTGCAGAATTGGGTTTTTTGGGTGAAGAAGTGTAAACACGAGTGCAGACTCCTCTTCTTTGCGGACAAGCTTGCAGGGCTCTATTTGTCTTTTTTTCAGCAAGCGTTTTACGTCCTAAGCGAACTAATTGATTAATAGTTGGCAATGTTAAATTCCTCCATATTGAATTTTTCTCTATATTATACAGACATTTCGTCTATTTAATAATCCATCATCTTATCGAAATCATCGTCATCATCTTCATCTGTCGCAGGATGTATGAAGTGTTCTATGATTTCTTTCATAGTTTTACCTTTTTTGATCTCGGCTTCTACTTTCTCGATATAATATCTGGTGCCAGTTCCCACAGGAATTCTGTGTCCGAGTATGATACTCTCTTTTAGACCTTCTAGATAGTCGATCTTGCCTTCGATAGCGGCTTCTGTCAGAACTTTGGTAGTCTCTTGGAACGAGGCAGCGGAGAGCCAGCTTTCTGTCATCAACGAGGATTTTGTGATGCCGAGTAGCATTTGCTCGTAGGTAGCACCTTCACCTTTGATGATTTTACCTTCACGGTCTTTTAGTATCTCTGTTTCCAATCTTTTGTTCTCTGCCAAGACAAATTCTTTTTCTACTATCTCACCTTCCAGAAACTTTGTGTGACCGGGGTTTAGTATCCTTACTTTTTTAAACATCTGCCTGATGATGACAGATATATGTTTGTCGTCTATTTTTACACCCTGTTTACGATAAACTTCTTGTATCTCGTTTAATATCAAGAGGCGAGCAGCATTTATACCTTTGGCACGCAAGATATCTTGTGGGTCGAGAGAACCGTCTGACAGAGCGTCACCTGACTCTACCTCGTCGTCATGATGCACGATAATTCTTTTGCCGGGTGGTATGATATACTTTTGTTCGGAGAGGTCATTTTTATCTCTAACGATGATCGTCCTACCAGATCTGGTCAGGTCGCCTATGGTCACTTTCCCAGATATAAAGCTGATGATAGCTTTATCCTTCGGGGTTCGTGCTTCAAAGAGATCTTGCACACGTGGTAGACCGCCTGTGATATCGCCTTGTTTAGTTTGAATACGAGGTGATTTCCCGAGGATATCACCT
>WRIO01000284.1 GCA_009782695.1 Candidatus Cloacimonadota bacterium | reverse complement strand
CTCTATCATATAAGCTAGCATGACTTCTTTTATCTTACGTGATAATACCCTTTCTGTTGATAAAAACATATTCCTTGCCAGCTGTTGACTGATAGTGGAAGCACCTTGGGAAGTGCTACGTGTCTTTATATTTATCCAAAAAGCCCGCAAAATGCCATATATGTCGATACCCCAATGGTTGTAAAAATTTTTGTCTTCGACTTGAACTAGCATATCTATCATATAAGATGGTATATCCGAAAAACTTACTAATTTTCTATGTTCAAAGGCATACATATGAATCATTCTACCATTCATATCAAACACCTCAGAGCCTGTGTCGAATTTATAGTTTAGCACTTCACTGGCAGCTGGTAGCTCTTCAGCGAAATGTGAAAAGGTAATATAAACAATAGCACTACCAACTATCATAAAAGCAAAAAATATAGCAAAATATATCAATGTAAGCTTAAACAAAAGGACCTCTTTATATCATTCTTATTTATGTGTCATTTTTTTTGAAGGGTCTTTTATGTCAAATAGATTTTGTATTGAACAGAAAAAGTTGTCGATGTAAAGCTAAGATAATAAGTTCAATTATGTATCTGAGTTATTAACTGATTAGCTATTCAATAGATTTTGTAATGAAAGCATACACCAATCATTTAATAGCTTCTTAAATAAGTTTGTAAAATTTCTACAAAGGCTTGACAAAAAAAGTGCTTATTATTTTCTGGCATTATGAGGTAATATGGAGAGCATAAGAGAGCTATACAAGAGTGGACATGGTCCATCTAGCAGTCACACGATGGGACCACAAAAGGCTGCTAGTTTATTTAAAAGCAGAAATCCAAATGCTATAAAGTATCGTGTGACTTTATACGGTAGTCTTGCAGCTACAGGGAAGGGGCACTTGACTGACTATGCAATACTGTCCACATTGGCTCCTACACAGACAGATATTGTATGGAAACCGGTGACATTTCTACCATCTCACCCCAATGGGATGGATTTTGAAGCATTAGATAACGAAGATAAACAGCTAAGTAAATGGAGAGTATATAGTGTTGGCGGTGGCACGATTCGAGAAGATGCAGATTTATTTAACCCGCCATTGTCTGTGTATACTCTGAATTCAATGCGGTCAATATTAAGCTGGTGTGAGAACGAAGACCGCACATTCTACCAATACGTAGAAATGTGTGAGGGAGCAGAGATTTGGGATTATTTGAAAGAAATCTGGGCTATCATGCAATTCT
The DNA here is from genome assembly GCA_009782695.1 of Candidatus Cloacimonadota bacterium. GTDB lineage: Bacteria > Cloacimonadota > Cloacimonadia > Cloacimonadales > WRIO01 > WRIO01. The sequence continues at coordinate 1,453 of WRIO01000284.1, read as the reverse complement.
CTATCAGTAATGGATTAGAACATGAAGGGATACTACCTGGTAGTTTAAAGTTAGCAAGAAAAGCAACAGAATATTTTACAAAAGCTACCAATTTAAAGTTAGTTTCCAGTGAGCTAGGTTTATTATATGCTTATGCATTAGCTGTTTCAGAAGAAAATGCATCAGGTAATATAGTGGTGACAGCCCCCACTTGTGGTTCTTGTGGTGTTTTACCTGGCACTATGAAGTTTATGCAAGACAGATACTATATTTCTGATACACGGATCATAGAAGCTATCGCCACAGCAGGACTTATAGGAAATCTGGTAAAAAAAAATGCCTCTATATCAGGCGCAGAAGTTGGTTGTCAAGGGGAGATAGGTGTGGCATGTGCTATGACTTCTGGCGCAGTAGCACAGTTGCTTGGAGGCACAGTGGCTCAAATAGAATACGCTGCAGAAATGGGTCTAGAACATCATTTGGGTTTGACCTGTGACCCCATAGAAGGTTATGTTCAAATTCCTTGTATCGAGAGGAATGCTATCGGGGCAGCAAGGTCGATAGAGTGTGCCACTTATGCATTGCTATCAAATGGTAAACATAGAATACCCTTTGATAGCGTGGTGAAAACAATGAATATCACAGGATGTGACTTACCATCCTCTTATCGAGAAACTTCCACAGGTGGTCTTGCTAAAGAATGGTCGGCTATTTTAGGGCTGTGACTGTGGGAGTACAATAGTTTATCGATTCTCTCATAGTGTCTTATAGATATTGGTGATTTCTTGCTCATTTACTACACATGGGCTTAAAGTCATATTTCTAGATTTTAATACTTCGGGGACTCTATTTTTTAGAAATACTTCGTCTATTTTTCCTTCGAAAACCATCTCAAATGAATCTAACCACTTAAAAAAAGCATCTTTGGTGATGTTAAGTTTTACAAATAACCTATCTGTTCTATCTTTAATATGAGGTTCATATAGGTTCATTATTTGTCGCATAACTAATCCATTTGCCAGACCGTGAGATACCCCAAATACTGTGGTCAGTGGGTAGCCAATAGAATGTTGTAAAGTGGTGCTAGTGTGGGCTATAACAATGCCTCCATAGTTTGCAGCGAGCATAAGGTTATGGCGATATTTTATACAAGATAAGTCTTTTAAGCAAAGAGATAGATTGTCATAAATAAGCTTCACTCCTGTGTGGATAAAAGGTAGCAAGAACTCATTGTATTTATTTGAGTATAACCCCTCTAATAAATGGCTTAGAGCATCTATAGCGGTATCTCGGGTCACTCTTGCGTTCAAACTCAAAGTGTATTTAGGGTCTAAAAACGATACCTTCGGGAAGCATTTTTCACTACCAAAACCGGCTTTAATACTGGTTTCTCTATTCGTGATGACACTGTATTGAGTTATTTCAGACCCTGTGCCCGAAGTGGTGGGTATAGCTAAAATCGGAAAATGATTTT
>WRIO01000283.1 GCA_009782695.1 Candidatus Cloacimonadota bacterium | reverse complement strand
CCTGTTTTCCCCCCAATCTTTATGTTATCAAATCTGGTGTTTACTCCTGTGCCCTCTTCTACTACATCGTATAAAAAACTATTGTTCAAATCCAAAGATTTTTTGTTCGACAGTTTTTTCTCCACTACTTTGGAGCGAAAGCTATAAGTCTTTCCGTTAGCATCCACTTTTTGTTTTACTATATTCGGTTTTAATAGCTCTCCACCATTTGCAAAGGCGCAGTAAATGTTTGCTAGCTGCAGAGCTGTAACAGACATCTCTTGACCAAAGGCAACAGAATGCATAGAGTAATCTGTCCAATCAGACAATTTATGTAATATCCCACGTTCTTCTAGTAAATCTACCTTTGTTGGCTTCCCGAAACCATAATTCACATAATGTTGATACAGAGCCTCTTTTCCTATAATATCAGCTATCTTTGACACACCTACGTTACTAGATTGCACTATGACTTCGCGAAAACTAATAGTTCCTAGATCGTGTGAATCACTGATGGTTCTTTTGTTTGGGAATATCATCTTTCGGCAATCAAACATATCTGTTTCCTTCACCAAATTTTTCTCAATAGCTAGCAAGGATACTAACGGCTTGATAGTTGATCCAGGTTCGAAAATATGTTGTGTGGGTAGATTTGATAATCCGCGCAATTGGGTATCAGATATTTTCTTGTCATTTTCATTTATCCCTGCCATAGCTATGATATCACCATTTTTGGGATTTAGTATAACCCCGATGGCATTTTTAGATGAGTACTTTGCTATACCCAGTTGGAGGTTATTTTCTAAAATTTCTTGGATGCGAGAATCGATAGTGAGATAGACAGATGCACCATGAATCACTGGTTTATTGTCCAGATTTGGAATAGGGATTTTTTGTCCGTTTCTATCTCGTAAAATTTTGTTCCAGCCGTATTCTCCCAGTAGATCTTTATTATTTGATAGTTCGATACCATTACGCCCTTCCAACAGATTAAAATATTTACTTTGGCGAACTGTTTGGTCAGATTTACTGGTGGTAAGTCCCAATAATCTCGCTGCTAAAGTCCCTTTTGGATATACTCTTTTTGCATGATGGTAAACATAAATCAATGCACCCTCGAAACCTTCCTGTTTCATCTGTTCACGTATTTTATTTAGTTGACTTTGATTGAAATCTCTACCTATGACTGTGGTTATTTTTTTGGTGGATAATAGTTTTTTGTAGGCTTCTGAAGCGGTAACATTTGAATTTGCACCTATGATGTTTGAGACTCTATGGAAATATTCTATTTCTGTTTTTTTCTTCTTTTCTGCTTTATTCTTCAATACAGAAACATCGATATCTATCTGATAATAATGGTTCGTGGTGGCTAATATTTCACCATTTGCATCATAAATATTGCCTCTATTTGCCATAATAAATTCTTTATGCTCTTCATACCTGATTCTTCTATCCGCAACTAAATCAAAGGGATCTGATGTTTGCAATATAAGAAGGTATACTACATATACAAATATCACAATCACACATAAAAAATGAATTATTTTGATGCGGGTATTCACTTTTACACCTATTAAAACTTCTTCTTTGCCATATTATCAGGGTATAAACCGTCTACTATAGTATAGACTACTGCCCCATTTTTCATTTTCTTTTCGCGGATTTCTTTTACCATACCACCAGATATGATTTGGTCGGGATCCAATACTTCCAGCCCCAATTTCTGTATAGCTTCATTGATTATTCTATCCCTGTTTAACAGCTCCTGACTCTCTTTTAGCAAAAACGAATACTCTGTCACCAGAGCCTCATTGCTATTTTTTAAGTCTTCTATCTGCATCCCTGTTCTGGTGATGTGGATTTTCATAAAACCTCTAAAACAAATAAATAATGCTATCACGATGATAAATAAAAAAATGTATCTACGCATATTTCCTCCTCATATATCATACCCGTTCGGCTACGCGTAACTTAGCACTGCGAGCATTTGAATTTTTAGATATTTCGTATTCACTCGGGATTATCGCCTTTTTAGTAATGAGCTTTAGCCTTCTCTTTGCACCACACACACATTTCATGGCTGTAGGCAAGCATTCACATTTGCCAAGATTTCGCTTGAAAGTGTCCTTTACTATCCTATCCTCAAGGCTGTGCCAGCTAATCACTAATAACCTACCACCTGGATTTAACATAGAAATAGCGTCTATCAAACTTGTTTGCAATACCTCTAATTCATTGTTTAGCTCTATCCTGATAGCTTGAAAGATCCTCGCTTGTGATTTTATGATATCTTTCTTTGAACCTTTTGTCACACTTTTTTCTACTATATCTGCTAGTTCTTTTGTTGTCTCTATCTGTGAAATCTGGCGTTGCTTTTCGATGTTTTGGGCTATTTTTTTAGAAAACCTTTCTTCTCCGTATTTATAAAAAATGTCAATCAGATCTTCGACTTTATAGTTATTCACTATATCACTTGCTGTGGTATCGTGGGCTTTATTCATTCTCATATCGAGAAAGCTATCATTCATAAAACTAAACCCCCTCCTGACTTCATTTATTTGATGTTGAGACACACCTATATCATATAGTATACCATCAACTTTTGCGACTTTTTCTAACGCTAACCTATTCCGAAAGCCTTCAAAATTCTCATGGAAAAGCTTTACCCTATCTTTTGTATAATTATATAGTGTTTTTTTGCACTGCCGGATAGCTG
>WRIO01000282.1 GCA_009782695.1 Candidatus Cloacimonadota bacterium | reverse complement strand
ATATATTTCTTTTCATATTTCTTGTAGCAACTCTCTCTTGCTGCACAGGACAAAAAAATAAAAAAGTTTTAGCTAAACAACCAGAAAGTATAAATGATATACACATATACCCCCAAGACCCACTTTATTATGCGAATTTGTTTAATCCTGACTCATTACTAATATCCCACTCACAGCAAGAAGAACTGTATGATAGGTTCTTAAAGCGTTTTTATCGAGTATGGAAAGACAGTTTACACTTAGATTCCCCCCGCACTCAAGAAGTGATGACTTATCATAAGTCAGAGATTTCTAAGCTCTTTAAAAATGCTGGTTATGGTGAAAACAAACAACGGCGAGACTCTCTTTTTGCAAGCACGATATTCGAAACAGCAGATTTAAGCGACAGCCTCAACACTATGCGACAAGGTATCATGATATCTCACACAGACATTAGAGTAGTTCCTTCTATAAAGCCATTTTTTAGAAATTTTGCCCTAGCTGGCGAGGGTTATCCCTTTGATTATTGGCAAAATAGCACGATACCCATAGGCACACCTATATTTGTATACCATATCTCTGGTAATTGGGCATTGATAGATTCGCATATATGTAGTGGTTGGATACCTCGAAATACATATTTATATCTATCAAAGGATCAGACACAAGAGATTATGACCATGCCATTGATTGCTGTCATCAAAGATCAAACAGCCTTATTTAATCAAAATGAAAGCTATGTAGGAAAAGGCGACATCGGAACAATTCTACCGATGTTGATAAAAGAAGATGACAATTATATTATCCCATTTTTTACTCAAAATAATTCACAAGAAGGCGAAAAACAAAATCTAGTCTTATCAGTAGAGTTAGCCGTCGAGATACCGATTCCCATGACACCTATAAACATAGCCCTGCTTTGCACTGAGATGATGGGACAAGTATATGGTTGGGGAGGTATGTATCAAAACCGTGATTGCTCCCAAACTATGTTAGATTTGTTCGCTCCCTTTGGGATACTTTTACCCAGAAACAGTCGAGCACAAGCTTATAATTATGGTGTATTCAAGAGTACGAAAGAGATAGCTGGTGTATCAGCCAGAAAAGACTTTATCATACAAAATGCTATGCCATTCCAAACACTTGTTCGCACGCCAGGACATATAATGTTATATATCGGGTATATAGAATCAGAACCGCTGGTCTTTCACTCGATGTGGGGGGTTCGGACACTCGATAAAAGAAAGCAAGAAGGTCGGCATATTATAGGTAGAACTGTAATAACCACATTAGAACCAGGCAAGGAATTGCCAAATGTGGCAAACCAGAACACACTGATAAACAGAGTGGAAGGTATCACATTTATACGACCAAAGAAATAGGAGATTTATGAAAATTCATTTGAATAATATGTTGTTTTATGGCTTTCATGGAGTGTTTCCGGAAGAACGAAAACTTGGTCAAAAGTTTAATGTCTCCATGACGATCTATACTGATGATGCCTTTGACACTGAAATAAAGGAACTAAAAGATACAGCAGACTATACAGCAATCTATGCAGTGATAAAAAACATCATGGAAAATCGACAATTTCATTTGCTAGAAGACTGTGCCAATACTATCATCACTGATATTTTAAATGATTTTAGCTTAGTGATCGGAGTAAAAGTCATCATCGAAAAGCCTGGTGTGCCTATGCAAGCAAATCTCAGTTCTGTTTCTGTCGAAATGAAAAGAATGCGAAATATAGATTAGAAAGTCTGTTCAGAATAGAAATATTTTTATGGAAAAAACTGTCTGTTATATTGGATTAGGTTCAAATATAGGCGATTTGAAAAAAAATTTATGGCAGGCGATTAAAGAAATACACCTTATACCAGATACTCAAATACATAAGATCAGTAGTTTTCATAAAACAAAACCTTATGGCTACAAAGATCAAGAGGATTTTTTAAATGCTGTTTTAGAGATAGTGACTGACCTTTCAGCAGAAAAACTGCTGGAGGTTTTGCAATTTATAGAATTAAAAATGGGTAGGGTTAAAAATTTTGTCAATGGTCCTAGAGTAATCGATATAGATATCTTGTTTTATGGAGATAATGTCTTCATCACGGATCAGCTAGTGATTCCTCACCACGATATAGACAAACGCAATTTTGTTTTATTACCTATGGTTGAGATAGTTCCTGATTTTATACACCCTGTTTTAAACCAATCTATGAGAGAATTGCTCGATATATTAGGAACTTTTATGCAAGAATAAAGAGAATATCTATAGCCAGGCAGTACTAAAAAGTAATTATATAGATAGAAAAAAAAAGACTGCCAAAGCAGTCTTCGTTTTATCATGGTACCAGAGACCAGACTTGAACTGGTACGGGGTTGCCCCCGAGGGATTTTAAGTCCCTTGTGTCTACCGATTCCACCACTCCGGCGTATAATTCTTATAGTGGAGGCGACACTCGGATTTGAACCGAGGATGAGGATTTTGCAGACCCTGGCCTTACCACTTGGCTATGTCGCCTAAAAAATGGAGCGGGAAACGGGATTTGAACCCGCGACATCAACCTTGGCAAGGTTGCGCTCTACCACTGAGCTATTCCCGCTAGTTTTCACTTCTATTGGATCAAGTTTATAAATCTTCTATTTTTTGTCAAGAGATTTCTTATTGTCTTCTGAAAAATTTATAAAAATCAACTAAATTGCTTTTTTACATAAATTGGAGAATCTACA
>WRIO01000281.1 GCA_009782695.1 Candidatus Cloacimonadota bacterium | reverse complement strand
TTCCCTACGATTAAGGTGTCCTTTAGACGGATGAAAATCCCACACCCCGTCATCCAACTTCGTTGGAAATTACAACTGACAAAATACCAATGACTTGTAGTTTGTCCTTTGTAACTTGTCATTATTTACTGCCACCCCTCTCCACAGGAGTGGGAAAAAGTACAATCCCGATATTCCTTGACAAAAAACCCTAATTATTAAAGCTTGTCTATATGGATGATGTGACATATAAATGTAAGAAATGCAAGAAGTTAGGGATAAAGGAAGTGAAAGAATGCTGGTACTGTGGCAGTGAGATAGTGCCTGTAAAAAACCCAATAAAAGCGCCACCCCACCCGACAATGGTGAAGCTAAGGATACCCTTGTTTATCGCTGAGTGTGTGATGTTTATAGCTAGTATCACAGGGCAAATATTCTTCCTCCACAAAATACAAGATACTCACATAATTTTTATGTCTCATATATTTACCTTGTTTTGTTTTGGCGTGATAGCGCTCTGGGGTGTATCGATACGGATATTCTGGCTATCCCGCAAGTGTATATTATACTTTATTTTAGACGGCTTTTTGTCCCCGAAAAATGACGACTTTATGTGATATGGAAAGAGAAAAGAACAATTTTTACCAAAGAATTGACAAGTTTTTTAGTCGTTTTCCGCAGATAGAGGGTTTCGACTACGCAACCAGCCAAACAGGGTCAAAAATCATCGTAAACCGTGTCGCCCCATCCATAAAATCGATACTAACCTCGCGAGCCTTTGCAAAGACTAACAAAACGGTTTTTTATATCTGCAAAGATGACAAAATTGCGGAAGAAGTCGCCGAGGATACTGCGGTTTTAAACGCAGAAAAATCTGTCTTTTTTATCCCAGATTTTGAGACATTACCGTTTGAAGAGAGGTCTCCACACTATATGATACGGGCTTCTCGGCTAAGTGCTCTGACAAATCTGCTTATCTCTCAAAACGCAATTTACACATTAAGTGCAAAAACATTATTGCGTAATATAATAAACCCGCAATATTTAACACGAAGTGTTTTGCGTATAAAAATCGGTGCAGAATACGAGATGACGGAGCTAGTAAAAACGTTAAATAATATCGGTTTTGAACACAACTCACAGATAGAAAAGGTTGGGCAGTTTTCCAAAAGAGGTGGTATCATAGACATCTTTTCGCCGAACTATCCAAAGCCCTTGCGTTTTGACTTTTTTGGTGATGAGGTGACCTCTATAAAGCCTTTTTCGGTTGAAAATCAACGCTCTGAAAAGAAGAATATCACAGAGGCGGTTATAATCCCCTGTCGTGAGGTGATTTTAAATGAGGAGGCGATGCACTCCTCTTTGGCGGGGCTGATAACCTTGAAGGGTTTTTACGAAGGCATAGAGCAGGATATACCATTGCTTTATGAGGGGAAACACTGCCTTTTGGACTATATACAACCTGATAAAAGCCTTTTGATTTTGGATAACCTGCCCCTGTTTAGTCACGAAAAGACAAGTGTATTGGGGCTATTGCACACATACCAATCTGAAATAAATGACCTGTATAAAAGAATAACCGAGACTGACAGGCAGAAAAGCATACCCGCTCCTGATAGGCTGATTTTAAACGAAAACGAATTGCAAGCTTATTTTAAAGCCTTTACAGTCGCTTACCTAAACACGGGCGATGTTTACACTGTTGACCGTTCCGATAATTCCCCTCCAATTTTGGAGGGGTGGACGCGGAGCGGACGGGGTGGTTATACCGGTAGTGAAGGATTACCCTGTCATTCTGAACGAAGTGAAGAACCCATTCCGCTAACCCAAACCCCCACATACACTTATGACACTGAAAAGTCTCCTGATTTTCACGGCGATATAGAGGCACTAATAGAGCGTATCATAAACCTGCGACAGATGTATTACACTGTGTTTATCCAGCTGGAAAACGAAGGTCAGCACAAGCGGATGCAGCAGCTTTTAGCGGACTACCTTGCCGATGTCAAATTTAGCATTGGCGTCTTGCACAGTGGCTTTATCTCGCACGATATCAAGCTGGCAGTGTTTACTGACCATGAGATTTTCAACAGGGTTAAGCATCGCAAGATGGACCTTGCCTTCTCAAAGGGTGAGCCTATCATAGACTATGATTCGTTAAAACCCGGCGATTATATCGTGCATATTGACCACGGAATTGGGGTGTATGAGGGGCTTCGGACGCTTGAACTTTCAGGTAAAAGTATGGATTGTCTGTGTATCCAATACGCTGGCTCGGACAAGCTGTATGTCCCCACTTGGCAACTGAAATTAGTGTCAAAATATGTCTCCGAAGAAGGTGCCACGCCTATCGTCCACAAGATAGGCACAAAGACTTGGGACCTCACTAAGCAACGGGCAAAAAAGAGCATAGAGCTCGTGGTGGACGAGATAATGAACCTCTACGCCGAGCGTAAACTTCGCAAAGGGATTTCTTTTAAAACCGACAGCGAATGGCAGACAGAAATGGAGGAGTCCTTTATCTACGACGACACGCCCGACCAAACGACTGCCACCGCAGAGATAAAGAAGGATATGGAGTCTAGCACCCCGATGGAGCGATTACTGTGCGGAGATGTCGGCTTTGGTAAAACAGAAGTGGCGGTTCGAGTGGCGTTTAAGGCTGTTTTGAGCGGCTATCAAGTGGCTGTGGTTGTCCCGACCACGCTTTTGGCAGAGCAGCATTACAATGTTT
>WRIO01000280.1 GCA_009782695.1 Candidatus Cloacimonadota bacterium | reverse complement strand
AACAAATAAAGCAAAAGGAGATACCAATGATAAGCCTACGAATCTTCGGAAAATGGAATCCGGTATAACTATCAATTTTCTGGCATTAATGCAGAATACAAAAAATAATTATCACTCTATCGGTATATGATAGACATACTTGCTATACTCTTTTGTGTGATAGAAATACAGGAACAAACGATCATCTATATTCCCGACAAAGAATTCAGGAAATTCAGGAATGTAAAAGCAGGAAACATATCTAATGGAGTTCTGTACCGAAGCAGCAGCCCTCTAAAAGGAGGCGATACAAAAAAAGCAAAGGAAAAAATGGCGGTTAAAGCGGGGATAAAGTGCGTAATAAATTTGGATGATGATAATTCTGTCCTTAGAAAACTATCAGAAGATGTTCCTTGGTATTACGAGCTGGTGGTTAAAAAGTGCGTGATTGGGGTACCTATGACCATCAGTATTCCCGGCAGTAAACTCAATGAAAAGAAACTTAAAACCGCTATCCAGTTTATGATATCCCATGAAGGCCCATATCTCATTCACTGTTTCGCAGGTATTGACCGTACAGGTTTTGTGATAGCTCTTCTGGAAGCCTTAATGGGGGCTAGCCTAAAGGAAATATGCAAAGACTACTTATCTGTTTTTCCAGTTGATTACAGCGATACATGCCGTCAAGAGCTATACCGAAAAATGGAGAACTTCATAATCCAGCTTAATAAAATAACTCAAGAGGAAACCTTAACTGATGAAAACATTCAAAGTACAACAGTGCGCTATTTACATGAAAATATTCATCTGTCGCAGGTTGAAATAGAAAAGCTGAAAGAAAGGCTGAGCGGCACTAAAAACGTTTAATTCCTATACGGATTAAGGTAGATTACAGAGCATGGTTAGTACAACTTTCTTAATATGAAGTATTGGAGTTTGTATGAGTAGGATGAACCGAGCTCGTCTGTGTAGTAATTTGGATAAAACCTATGAGCCGAGCAAACATAAAAATGAAAAAAGCGTTAAAAGTTGGTATGCTGAAAATAAGAATACACTACCGAATACGGTTAGGCTAAAGTATGAAATATTGTTATCGATGGAAGAAGAGCGAAAAGAAATCAAAAGAAATGTTAAGGATAGATCCGAGTCTGTTATAGTATGGTTACTTCTTATTTATTATAATCCCGGATCTTTGGGGGTGGAATATTGGAAAAAAGAGCTAGCAGGGCTTTTACCATTTGTGGCTGTGCAAAAAGAAGATAGCAAACGGCCTTCCAAGGAAGATATACAGAAATGGTTATTAGGTGATTTTGAAATACAGTATGATAGCAGATGGACGAGTATCTATAATAGGGTGTGTCGTGAAATAGGTATAGAGGGAGTAGAAATTATCCTAGATTATGCTACACATTTTGTGGTGGAGGGTATAAAAAGATTGTCTGTAGAATTAAATGGAAATGGCGGTTTAAGTGAAGCGATAACTGTTAAATGTATGGATGATCTTTTCGCCCGTTACTTTGGCTCTATCGGTATATGATAGACCGATGGGTTACACTATTATGTATGGGAGAATTTCATGAGCAGATAATTACCAGAAAACAATAAGGAGATACCAATGATCAGTCTACGAATGAAGGACTCAGAATTATATAAATTAGTCTTTAGGAAACGTATTCACGACAAGGAAAAATGTTATGCAGAAGCTCAGCGGCTCATAAAAGTGTGTGGAGAAAAGGGAAAAAAGACCCTGGATCTTTCAAATCTGGCCGATTTAGACGCCATTCCACAGGAAATTGAAGGTCTGCATAATTTAACCACCCTCATAATAGAAAGCGATAAGCTTACAAAAATACCTGATTTCTTAGGTAACCTTGTTTCACTAAAAAATATCAACATCAATTTGCAAGCATTAGGAAAGGATAAACCCGGATACGATATTATCTTGCCTGAGACCTTTCAAAACCTGGTTAATTTACAGAAGCTCTCAATTAGCGGAAATATCAAAGAACTACCCCAATGGATCGGAAATTTTGAGAAATTAATCAGTCTTTATGTTAAAAGTAAACACATACAGAAATTTCCTCACGAAGTCGGAAGGCTAAAAAGACTACAAAATCTTGCTCTATGGTGTAGAGAAATTACTGAGCTTCCTGATCAAATAGCGGAATGTCCCCTTGTTACTATGAGTTTGGGCTGCTCAAAACTGACTTCACTGCCTGAATCATTCAGAAACCTAAAGAGACTACAGTCATTTCTCTATCAGTTCGATAGTATTGCAGAATTACCTGAATTAATCTGGAGTTGGGAATCGTTGTCATATTTAGATTTAACAATGCCTATTATCGAAAAAATACCCGAAAACATCAGTAACCTTAAAAGATTGGCATATTTTAATATCAGTAAAATATCAATAAAAAAAATACCTGATTATTTTATGATGCTTCCATTAGAGTATCTTAGTTTAAAAGGGACTTTTGAAAGCATACCTCCAAGTGTAGGAAATCTTCCTAATTTGAAGGAACTATACCTTTCATCGCCAAATTTGAAATCACTGCCTGATTCATTTGAACAGCTTCATTCATTACGTAAATTAACAGTGGATGCAAAATCAATAAAATCTCTACCCACTTCACTGGGCGGATGTAGTAACCTGGAAAGCATAAGCATAAAAAGCGATTGCCTCACTAAACTGCCTACTACATTCAGTAAACTGGAAAAACTACAGCAAATTTATCTTGACA
>WRIO01000279.1 GCA_009782695.1 Candidatus Cloacimonadota bacterium | reverse complement strand
TTGGAATCCGAAAAGGCACACGAGTATATGAGCAGACTTGTTGTCTGCGAGCTATTCAAAGTGTAAATGCTGTGACAGCTGATTGGGTAGAGTTACCTGGGGACTTTTTGCGAAAAGTATCCAGTAAAATAGTAAAAGAAGTGCTGGGAATAAATCGGGTAGTATTTGATATCAGCACAAAACCTCCAGCGACTATAGAATGGGAATAATGACACACAATGATATAAAAAAAAAGATATTGATAGTGATGACCGGTGGGACTATCGCAATGCGTTATGACGTAGGTGAAGGAGTAGTGCCGAGTGACGATTTAGTCAATTCCATCCGATCTTTTCCTCAGCTGGATGAAGTTGCAGAGATAAATGTGCACGAATTTTCCAATATCCCCAGCCCTCACATGACCCCTGAAAGGATGTTTGAGCTGGCAAAATTCGTAGATATTTCTATCATAGATTATGATGGAGTGGTCATCACACATGGAACTGACACTTTAGAGGAAACTGCTTATCTTTTGGATTTGGTTCTAACTACTCGTAAACCAGTTGTATTTACAGCAGCTATGCGTAGCGGTAATGAAGTAGGATTGGACGGTCCTCGCAATATAATAGGTGCCGTGCGAGTTGCTTCGCACCCAGATTCTTTGGATAATGGAGTTCTAGTGGTGATGAATGACGAGATCCACACAGCACGCGATGTAGTAAAAGCAGACACAGGCATGCTAAATTCCTTTATTTCGCAAGGAAATATGTCTCTGGGTATCATCGACAATGCTGATGTGATATTTCATCGAAAGTCTATGCACAAGGAAAAGATTTGGACAGAAAAGATAGACAAAAACGTAGACCTGATAAAAGCAACAGTCGGTATGGACGACAGATATATCCAAGCTTCGATAGATAAAAAAGCACACGGATTAGTGATAGAAGCTTTTGGTAAGGGGAATTTGCCACCGGTTTTAGTTCCTGCTATCAAGCGAGCAATAGAAGCAGGCATAGTAGTGATCATAGTATCCCGCACATACACAGGTCGAGTGTTGCCAGAATACGGATATGATGGTGGTTCGATAAGTTTAGTAGATATAGGAGCGCTGCTTGGATCAGATTTAAGAGGACCAAAAGCAAGGATAAAGCTGATGTGTTTGCTAGGACGTTATGAGTCTGCCGATTTGGTGAAAAAGTTTTATTAGTTAGGAAGGAAGTGAACTATTTTTAGAAGAAATGCGAAAATATTAAAACCAAAAGTCAATTTTCTTTTAGAATTTTTACACACTAATAACGATCATGATTTAGAAAATATATATATAAAAATTACAAGGAGCATAATATGTTACAAGGTTCTATACCAGCACTCGTAACTCCGTTTAAAAATAACGAGATAGATTACAATTCATTAGATAAGTTACTAAATTTTCATTTAGAGAATAAAAGTGATGGCTTGGTTCTTTTGGGAACCACTGGTGAAGCTCCCGCTATCTCCAGTTCTGAGAAAGAAGAGCTATTGAAATTTTGTGTGAGCAGAGTCAAAGGTAAGATACCCTTGATATCAGGAACCGGCACAAACAACTTTATGCAGACCGTTGAGAACACAAAGCAAGCTGAAAAATGTGGGATAGAATACTCTCTAGTAGTTACTCCTTATTACAATAAACCAAACCAAGAAGGGCTTTATTTGTATTATAGCCAGTTAGCCAAACAGACCAATTTACCTATAATAATCTACAATGTGCCCAGTAGAACAGGTTGCAACATCGCCGCCGAGACAGTGATAATGCTTTCAGAAGAGTTTCCGAAGCAAATAGTAGCTATCAAAGAAGCCTCTGGTGACATAACTAAAGCTAGTAAAATAATTCGGGATACCGAAGAGAGTTTTGTGCTGCTTTCAGGTGAGGACGCCTTAAATTATCCTCTGTTGTGCGTAGGTAGCAAAGGCTCTATTTCTGTAACGGCGAACTGCGTGCCACTTGAGATGCACAATCTCCATAAGTTTACAAACGAAGGCAAGTGTGAAAAAGCTTTACAAATCCACCAAGCATTGATAGAACTAAACGAGATGCTTTTCTGCGATACAAACCCTATTCCTGTAAAGCATATTATGGCTTTCCTCGGCTTGATAGAGCTAGAATTTCGCCTGCCCTTATGCCTAACCACAGAAGATAAAAGAGAAAAAATCATCAGCACTTTTCAGAAGTTTAAAGCAAGCAACAAATAAAATAGATTGTAAAAAGGATATGGAGTGATTCGTATATATATAATTTTTTTAACCACCCCGTCCGCTAAAGCGCCCACTCCTCCAAATTGGAGGGGAATTTCAAACCCCGTTTACATCTTAGCCACCCTACAAAGGAGCGGGGAATAAACAATGCCCCGACCGAAAAAACCCTCTAAAACAGGAAACAATCCCGAAATCATCCTTTGCCATAAAAGCAAGCGATTCGAAAACATCATCGTCTGCACCTACCAATGCTATAACAGGTGCAGTCAGTATTTCGACCAATTTAACATAGAATTAATCAAAAAATATATAGAAACTCATCCCGAATATGAGATGAAAGGAGTTATTATGCCAGCCTCAAAGGTAGCAAACACCACCAAAATACCAGAAAAGAAAAAGGAAACTTCGAATGAAAAAATCTATTGGATCATCACCGATGAAAACCAATATGTAGAAGTGACAGAATCTGAAATCACAAGCAACCCAGCCGAATATATCGGTAAGGAAATGTTTGAAAAACCAAA
>WRIO01000278.1 GCA_009782695.1 Candidatus Cloacimonadota bacterium | reverse complement strand
ATTGTCTCTACGAAACCTAACTGGTGAGCAGTAAATTTTTGTTTGTCTATATAGTTTCTGATAGTGGGAAAGTGTTCAAAATAGTTTGTGATGAAGTCTGCTGCTTCTTTGGTTGATATTCCGAGCTCCTTACCCAAGTTTTTCGCACCCATTCCATAAATAATTCCAAAATTTATAGTTTTTGCCTTACTTCTCTCTTCTTTATCTATTTCGTTTATATCTTTGTTAAACATTTTTGCAGCAGTGTTCAAGTGAATATCTGCTTTATTCTTAAAGGCGTTTATCATAGTTTGGTCGTCTGATAGTATAGCCAGTAAACGCAGCTCTATCTGCGAATAATCAGCGGAAACTATGTATTTATCATCAGAAGTAGTAAAGGCTTTTCGTATTTCTACACCTAAATCAGAGCGTATCGGAATATTTTGTAGATTCGGGTTTGAGCTAGAAAGTCTGCCGGTAGAGGTGATAGTTTGATTAAAGCTAGAATGAACTCTATTCGTTGCTGTATTTATCAGTTTTGGCAGAGTGTTCACATAAGTATTTTGCATCTTTGTCAAGTGTCGAAACTCTATCAGTAACCTGGCTATCGGATATGTCTCTGATAAAATTTCGAGCACTTCATTGTCAGTGGAATACCCTGTCTGTATTTTCTTTATAGGTTTTATCTTTAGTTTATCGAAAAGGATAGAACTAAGTTGTTGTGGTGAATTGAGGTTAATCTCTTCTCCACACAGTTCATAGATTTTTCCCTGAGTGTCGGATATTTTTTGGGAAAGCTTGCCACTTAGATCGTTTAGCCCTACTGTGTTTATATTTACACCTTGTTCTTCCATATACGCCAGGACAAAAATTAGAGGTATTTCGATATTGTAATACAAGTGATCAAGCCTCTCTTTTTTTAGCCTTTCCTCATAAATCTTATACAAACCATAAGTCGTCCAGGCATCTTCTGCAGAATATTGGCAAGCTTTTTGTGTATCTACATTTGTAAAGTTTATCTGCTTTTGTCGTTTTCCTATCAGCTCAGAAATAGGTGTCATATCTATCTTTAACTCTCTTTTGGCACATTCAGATAAGCTATAATTATTTTTACCAGGATCCAGTATATAAGCCGCTAACATAGTGTCAAAAACTTGGATATAATATGTCGTGATTTCTTCTATTCGAAAGTCATATCGATTCAAAATATGCACATCATATTTCAAGTTATGCCCTACTATTATTCGCCCTTTACAAAACTTTTCTAAAATCGAGAGGGTTTGTTTTATTTCTAAATTCTCAGCAAAGGTATGAGTAAAAGGAATATAAAAGGCTTCTTCAATAGAAAAACAAAATGAGAGGCCGACTAATTCGGCTTTCATAAAATCTATTCCCGTTGTCTCAGTATCTATAGCTATGGCTTCAGAACTACATCTCGATAAGACTTCGTTCAAATGCTCTTTGTTTTTTATCAGAGTATATTTAGCATTTGTTTTTGAGCTATCTTCTATCTCCTCATCTCTAAAGTCAAAAATGGTTAACTGTTTTCGCTTATTCATTTGTTTGACTTCGTTCAAAACCTCTTTGTTACCCAACACAACCGGCTGTACTTCATTAGCATTAGAAATCTGGGGGAGAGATAACTTTTTTTTGATAATTTTAACTAAATTATGTAGTTCAAAACTCTCTAAGAAATCAATACATTTTTCTAAAACCATTTTATCAAAAATCAAGTCTCTCTCATTAACAAATTCCAGGTTTACTTCTGAATTTATCGTAGCTAAAATTCGCGATAAAAAAACTTCATCTTTACTAGCTATAAGTTTTTCTTTCTCTTTGGTATCTGGTCTTTTAATTATTTCACTGTATAGAATATCGATGTTATCATATTCAGCTAATAGTCGAACAGCTGCTTTTGGTCCGATACCCTTTGCTCCTGGTATATTGTCAGCAGTATCGCCCATTAAAGCTAGGTAGTCTATGAACTGTTCAGGAGATATAGAAAATTTTTCTAATACTTCCGATTCATGTATAAACCTATTAGTCTTTGAATCATAAAGACAAATGTTTTTGCTTACAAGCTGCGAAAAATCCTTATCTCCACTTACTATCACTATATCATATTGACTTTCATATTTTTTTGCTAACGAACCTATAATATCATCTGCTTCATATCCAGCCACAGAAATTTCTTTCATACCTATCAATGTGAAGAACTGATGAATAGCTGGCAACTGGTCGACTAACGCTTCTGGCATAGGTGGTCTGTTCGCTTTGTAAGAAGCAGAAATTTGGTGGCGAAAAGTCTTTTCTTTTCTATCAAAAGTCACTGCCACCAATTCAGGATTATGTTCATTTATCAAGTTTAAGAATGATGAAACTACACCATATAAAGCACTAGTAGTTTGTCCCTTGCTATTTATCAAAGGGTTCTTTATAAATGCAAAATGTGAACGGTATAAAATAGCAGTTCCATCTATCAAAAATAATCGTTTCCGCATAACAATTTCCTTTTAAATACTGTTACCATTTTTTTTTTATTTGATATTTTGTCAATAAAAAAGATAACAACTCTGATCGATACATAATAAACTATGACAAAAATGCTTTCTCGATTATTTTTCACTTAAATATTTTATATTATTTATAAAGGAAGGATTGAGTAAATTTTTTATTTTTATTCGCTTGACAAAAAACACTATAAAAAAAAAAGTGATTTTTAGAAACTGGAGTTCAAGTGAAAAGTGTAATAATTGATA
>WRIO01000277.1 GCA_009782695.1 Candidatus Cloacimonadota bacterium | reverse complement strand
AATTGAAAAGCATCATAGACAAAATAAATGTCGTAGATATTGCAGATCTCTTTGAGCTTTTAGAAAAGGACCAACTAATCAAAGTTTTTCGGCTTTGCGGTAAAGAAAAAGCAGCTGATCTTTTCTCATATCTTTCCCATGAACACCAGCAGTATATCATAGAGAGTATATCAGACCGTGAAATAAAGAACATCATAGATGAGCTATTCATAGACGATACGGTAGATTTTATCGAAGAAATGCCAGCCAATGTGGTAAACAAAGTCCTGAAAAATACTGATGATGAAACAAGAAAGACTATAAATCTCTTTTTGACATATCCAGACAACTCTGCCGGCAGTCTGATGACCATAGAATTCGTTGGATTGAAAAAAGATATGACAGTAGCACAAGCTATCGATAATATAAAAAAAAATGGTGTAGATAAGGAAACTATAAACAATTGCTATGTGATAGACGAGCAGCGTAAATTAGTGGGTATAGTATCTATCAGACGGCTGATATTGAGTGACAATGAGGTCTTGATAAAAGATATCATGGAAACCCACTTGATAAAGGCAAGCACTATACAAGACCAAGAGGAGATAGCTACACTCTTCAAAAAATACGATTATACTTCTATCCCAGTGGTCGACCGTGAAAATTGCCTGGTGGGTATCATCACCATAGACGACATAGTAGATATCATAGAACAAGAAAACACCGAAGACTTTCAGATAATGGCAGCTGTGACTCCCACAGTAGAAGAATACCTAAAAACATCTGTAATCCAACATACCAAAAATAGGATAGTTTGGCTCTTTATCTTGATGGTATCGGCTACTATCTCAGGTGCTATCATAAATAAATACGACAGAGTTCTCCAAAACTTTGTGTTACTGGCTTCTTTTATTCCGATGCTGATGGATACAGGTGGAAACTGTGGCAGTCAATCGTCTACCTTGATCATTCGTGGCATAGCTCTAGCTGAGATCAAGTTTAAGCATACCTTGATAGTAATATGGAAGGAATTGCGAATAAGTATGATAGTAGGTGCTATTTTAGGTGTGTTAAACTACATCAGGATAGTGATTTTTAATCCATCAGCAGGTCTAAAGGTTCCCTTGGTGGTCAGTATATCGCTTTGTGGCACGGTCATCATCTCAAAGCTAATAGGAAGCACTTTGCCGATACTTGCTCAAAAAATAAAGATAGACCCGGCTCTGATGGCTGCTCCACTTATCACCACGCTAGCCGATGGGTTAGCTTTGATTTTGTATTTCACCTTAGCTACTTTTATCTTGAATATTTCATAATCTTGAGCATATCGTATCAAATAGCTATACTCACTACTCGTTATAAATGCTTTTTGACTTTTCGTCCATATAGCTTTCGACACTTGAATATATCAAGATACGGTCTTCTTTTATGTAATTTATATTTTCCACAGAGACACCTACGATACCATTTTGTAAAGACTTTATTACTGGCTCAAAGGTAAAGTGTCTCGCTTTTGGTCCCACATATACAGAATAAAAATCTGCACCGGTTGTTGTATAGCTGTGCAGATTCACACTTTGCAATTGGTTGTCTTTATCTGATGACCATGCTACTCTGTAGGGTAGTGAGGCATCAAAGTCTTCTATAGTTGGGTCCAAAGTAACTTTATAGGGCATCGCAAGTCGAGTTTTATATGTGGTATAGTTGTAATTTATTTCTAGATTATAGGCTTTACCTTCTAAAAAATTATAAAAGCCATCATAATTATCAGCAAACTTATCAAGCTTTATTTGGTCATTATTTACTTTTAGAGAGAAAAAATTTAGAGGTTCTGTTCCTGTAGAGGAGACAAGGATGTTATTTTTCTTATTTTCACTGTATTTTAGCTTAACCACCAGATCGTAGCTGTCCATATTAAAAACGTCTAAATAAAGCGTTTCGATGGTCAAATCCTCTTCCACCACTTCATCCTGCTTTTCTTTTCCACAAGAGACTATGAAAATCAAGCAGAATATGATAGTAAAGAACAACAAGCAGCGGATTTTTGAGATAGGTATTGTATGTGTAAATCGCATTTTTCCTCCTTGAATAGGCAAATTTTATCCTTTATAAATGGCTGGGATGAGAGGATTTGAACCCCTACATACGGATCCAGAGTCCGCTGTCCTACCGTTAGACGACATCCCACCAAAAATGGCTGGGCAGGGAGGATTCGAACCCCCGGGTGACGGGACCAAAACCCGTTGCCTTACCGCTTGGCGACTGCCCAATGATTATAAAAAATGGCGGAGAGGGAGGGATTCGAACCCTCGGTAAGGTTTTTGCCCTACACACGCTTAGCAGGCGTGCGCCTTAAACCTGCTCGGCCACCTCTCCATTGTCATGGCGGAGGAAGAGGGACTCGAACCCCCAAGGCCGAAACCGGCGGTTTTCAAGACCGCTGCATTACCAATTATACTATTCCTCCAGCTTTCACACTATCGAATGCTAATTTTTTAAAAGTGGCATTTTTTGTCAAGAGTTTTTTTAAAGCTTTTCAAAATTTTACAAAAGCTAAATAATTTCAAAAAAATTCTTGACAAAATATGTTTATTAAAATTAGTTGCTATATTAAAAAAATCGGTAAAACGGGGGTGTTCATCACAACCTCTCAAAATATTATAAAATAAAATGTTATATAGGAGACTAACATGAAAGAGAAAAAAAGAGTCTATTTATTCGGAGATGGCAAGGCAGAAGGCAATGCCAAGATGAAAGAGT
>WRIO01000276.1 GCA_009782695.1 Candidatus Cloacimonadota bacterium | reverse complement strand
TCTCCATACACATAGTTTAGAAACCTTGCCCAGCCGCTGTTTTGCAATTGTAAGCTATGCCAATAATTTTCATAGGACGCTACAAAAGCTTCTAAATATCGAGGGTAAAATATACTGATGCTCTGTTCAATAGCTGCTCCCAGGGTGACTCTATTTATCACAAAATCCTCTGTTGCTGATACTAAATCTTGCACATCAAGTTCTGTTATCTTGTTTACAAAAAAGAGTAAATCCAAATCTATCCAGCCATAAGGAGCATTGTATTCTAGCACACCTGTCATATTGCGAATTGCTGTAAAGTATTGGGAATACTTTGGGTCTGCATATTGATTGCTAAAAACCTTAATTTGCTCAAAAAGATTTTGATATTTGCTTAGAGAATAAACACAGACAGAAACCCTCTTATCAGTGATACCAAACTCATTGTATACTCCTCCCACTGAATAAGCTTGTCGAAATTTGGAGGCAAAAAGTTCGGTAGTTTCTATGGAAGTTTGGGTTGGCTCCCATGACATTAGTATCTCTGTCCAAGGGTATCCGATAGATGGAAATTCTTCAGGTGTGGCTAAAATAAAATCTCCAAACTCCTGTATTTCGGACAAAATCTCAAGTGACCCTGCATAACACGCATCTAGTATTATGATATCATACTTTTTCTTATGGCGAGTAAATACACTTCGCAGTTCTCCTGTGCTCACTCCGATCATACTACCCGAACTTGCGTCATGTCCTATGCCGAAAATGCTATTTGGGAAATCGATCCAACCATCGCCGTGTGACCACAAGAGCAAGAGATTTTTTTCTGATTTATATTTAGGATACGCCCAGTTCAAAAAATATAACAGTGTTTCTCCTGACCCACTATCCATATCAGGATAGGTTTTTAGCACCTTTGCAGCTACTATATCGCTATTTGAAGGCTTGATCTGCAGATATTCTACATTACCATTTTTATAGCTGGAAATATGGTCGATGAATACTATGATGTTTGGCTGGTTTACACTGCTATACAGACCTTTTTGCATCTCTATCAGATCAGATATTGCATATGAATGGAGCCCATTATCTGCTGCCATATATACAAATATCGACCACTCTGCGGAATATAAAAAAATGTTCAAAAATGTTATAAAAAGTGTTAAAAATATTTTTTGCAACTTGCCTGTCCCCTTAAAAATACAATCGTAACTACATATAATATAATTAGATACAATAATAGAGAAACCCAGATTTATGTCAAGAAAAAACTAAAACATGCAAAAACAAGCAAAAAAAATAAATCCCTTGACTTTTATTTGCTTTATTTTAGTATGGAACATATGGATTCGCATAGGAAAATTGTATGAATGAAAGATTTAACGATATAAAAAGAATGATAAACAACATTGTTATGACAAAAGAGCAAAAGAAGTGTGATATAGCTTATATTGGTGTTCCCTATCCGATAAATATTCTAAAGCTAAGAGAAGAAGCAAAGCTTCTACATAAAGAAAAAAAGATAAATTCAGATGTGAATAAAATACTTTTAGATGAAGTTGATGCTGAGTTTGTAAATGATTATAGGTTAAAAATTACTTCTCCGAAAATAGTCACTTATGACGTACCCGCTACCTTGTGCTTTGATAACACAATGCATGACCACATTCAAAACAGTGGAACAGTAAATAATGTGTTTATGATAGTTAAATTTGATTCTATAAAAATAGGTTTTTTCCAAAAAGCATTATATACCCAAATCCCAGAAAAAACAGGGGTGTTTAATTATCTTGATGATATTAAAAATCAGTGTTCCGTGATTATGGAATGACTCAATTCACTGTAGCTAAGTATAAATATGCAGAGGTAAATGGAATGTGTGGGTTCTATTCCACATTTGAGTTTGACACCAGTTTAGGCTTTTTGAGGACACACTCTTATGTATTTTTTAATGGAGATCAATTCCAAGAGCTTCAAGTGTCTTTCAATGGTAAGCAATCACATGAGATTGAGAAAGAAAAGATATATTTAAACTCGGTTTTAGACTCATTTTTATTAAATGAAATAGTGGAAGAATAAATAGGAGGTATATGTTATGAAAAATAATGATCCTCGAGAAGTAAAGGAAGTGGAACTATATGATGACTGGATAAGAGTGGAGATCCGACCTTATGGGACATAGAGGTGCCTGCTTATATGGAATACTGGGAAGATTCAAATAATAATGGTATGAAGGGACACATTGCTTATCCCTCCGGGCATAGAGTAACTTGGGGTTTTAGTGCTGATGAAATACCGCAAGAACATAAGTATCAGGATAATATTACCCAAGCTTTTTCAGACGAAAAAACATATACCTCTTTTAAAAATGGTCTCCTGAATCAGTGGATAATGATGGGGTTAAAACAGCCTGTTTTGCACCAATTTAAGGTTGTAAACATAAATGGACATCAGGCTATACATCAGCATTACCATCATCAAACAAATAGCGGAGAAACACATAATTTTCTTTTCTATTTTTACCCTCCGAAAAGTTTTATCAAAGTAGAGTTTTATTATCATACAATAAATGTAAACGATGAAATCATGAGGATAGCGAGAGATCTAATACTTGATATCAACTTATTTGATAAATTATCAAAAAAAATGCAAAAATTAAAGGGAGAACCTTCTGATACAGAATTTTTAGAGGATTTGGATAGAATGATTAATTCTATACAAATCACCCTTTGATTTATACCTTTTCCTTGACAAAAAAAGGTCTCA
>WRIO01000275.1 GCA_009782695.1 Candidatus Cloacimonadota bacterium | reverse complement strand
CCAAAGTCATGTCGGTCTTTGTAGCCATCGAAGTTTAGGTCGTTGACCACATTTATCATCTGCCTTAGCAAGACGCCGTTTTTCATATAATTATTATTGTCGTCAAAAGCAGATTTTACTATGACCTTGTTCATAGTGGTATGTTCGTTTATCTCAAGATTTTTCAGGGTTGGGAATAGTTTATTATCTATGAAGTCTGCGAGAGTTTCGCCGGTCATAGCCTTTCCGTCTTTATTGTCGATAGCCCAGTTCCGCCATCGAAACTCTTCAGGGATGATAGATTTGTATCTTTTATTGTGCAGCTCCCATTCTTCTTCTTTGGCGTCATACACCTTTAGGAAAAGTATCCACACTAATTGTTCTATTCGCTGTGCATCGCCGTTTACACCTGCGTCATTTCGCATGATGTCTTTGATTTTTTTTACAAAACCACTTACACTCATTGTTTTATAACCCCTTCACCCCTCCAAGTCGGAGGAGTGTTATGTATATAGTCTATTTTGTAACTCACTCACTGCTGTCTGGTATGCGTCTAATCCCCCGAATTCAGATAGGACTTTTTTATAGCTGGCTATCGAGCGGAAAGGGTCTATTTGCAAGATTTGGATGTCTGCTATATCCTTTATGCCATCGCGAGAATACTTATCAAGCAGTGCAGAGAGAACCTCTCTGGCTATACCTTGATATTTGCTTAAATAATCGGTCTTTTTTACCTTGTTTACCCTTTCAAATTTTGTGAGGGGCTTTTGGTCATAAGCGATATGGCAAATGAGGTCAAAATCGTCTATGTCTGTGAGACCAGTGACCTTCCGCAGCTCTTCGAGTGAGACACCTAGCTCCACCAGCTCAGATATAATAGCATATTTTTTGAAATCACTGTTCCATTTTTGTAGGAAATCTTCGAGCGTGGCATATTGCCCCAAAATGTTTTTTCTGGTAAAGTCTTTTATGCTGCCGGTAGTTAGTTTCCCGTCTTTGTCTATGTATTGCTCTGTTTCTAAGATGATACTGACCGGGACATCGTTTACCCTGTATTTGTCTTTTGGGATCTTTGGCAAATCATCAATATCAGGCGGGTATGGGTTTATCGGGTCGTTAATGTTCTCGTCTGGGTCATCTTCCTGACCATCACGGATGATAGAGAATGGCTCTCCATCAAAGCCAGGATCTGCAAATAGCCGACTAGCCTTGCGAAAATCTATGATGGTGAAGTAGTATTTGCGGATATCTGGGCTTAGCCTGGTGCCTCTGCCTATGACCTGTTTAAACTCTCCCAAAGACTGTATGTTACTGTCTATTACTATCAGTCTGCATGCTACGCAGTCAACCCCTGTGGTGAGCAATTTTGAGGTGGTGACTATCACAGGGTATTTTTGCTTGATGTCTATGAAATTGTCAAGCTGTCCCTTCCCTATCTTGTCATCGCCAGTTATTCTCATTATGTATTTTGGGTTTTCTGCTACCAAATCATTATTTTCGTTTACTAATGCCTGCCTCATCCTTTCTGCATGCTCTTGGTCCACGCAAAACACTATGGTTTTGTCAAAGCGGTTTGTTGCTTTTAGATGGTCAGAAACTCTTTTTGCGACAGCCTTTGTGCGGTCATCTATGATCAATGTCTTGTCATAATCTGCTGCAGTATATTCTCTGTCTTCTATCTCATTCCCATATACATCTACCTTCCCCATAGGTGGACGCCAGCCATCGACATCCTTATCGATACTCACTCTAATGACTTTATAAGGGGCTAAAAATCCGTCTTCGATACCCTGCTTCAAGCTGTATGTATATAGCGGCTCACCGAAATAAGATATATTTGAAACATCAGTGGTCTCTTTTGGCGTGGCTGTCATACCTATCTGAGTAGCATCTGTAAAATAATTTAATATTTTTTTCCACCGAGAGTCTTCTCTGGCACTGCCTCTATGACACTCATCTACTATGATCAGGTCAAAGAAGTTTGGCTTAAACTCTCTAAAAGCCTCTTTTTGATCATCGCCTGTTAACTGATGATACAAGGAAAAGTAGATTTCATAAGCAGAGTCTAAAAGCTTACCTGTGATTTTTGTGGTCACTTTATTCAGTGATTTGAAATCATTATTCATAGTCTGGTCAACTAATATATTTCTGTCTGCGAGATATAAAATTTTTCTTTTGACTCCTGCATGATGTAGTCTGTGGACTATCTGAAAGGCAGTATAGGTCTTTCCTGTGCCTGTCGCCATCACCAGTAGGATTCTGTTTTGTCCCTTCGCTATGGCTTCTATGGTTCTATTTATGGCATTTATTTGGTAATATCGAGGTGTCTTGTCTCCATGCCTATAATAATACGGTTCGGTGATGAGTTTTTGTTGGTCTGGAGTAAATTCACAGTTACCAATGTGCCTATTCCAGAGCTCACTCGGAGAGGGGAACTCCGCCAGAGAAATCTCCCTTTCTGTGCCATTTTTCATATCATGTTCCAGAAAAGCATCACCATTTGAAGAGTAGGCAAAAGGCACATCGAGTATTTCGGCATAATCGATAGCCTGCTGCATACCTGCACCTAATGGGCTGTTATTGTCTTTTGCTTCGACGATAGCTAATGGTATATTACTTTTATAAGACAGCAAATAATCGGCTTTTTTGCCTTTCTTCCGCTCCACTGTGTTACCAGTCACATTTATACGCCCGTCAGTAAAGTATTTTTCCATACGAATCTGGGTCTCTGCATCCCATTTACTCTCGATAGCTGGTGTGATAT
>WRIO01000274.1 GCA_009782695.1 Candidatus Cloacimonadota bacterium | reverse complement strand
GCTGCATTGCCTAACCTAGCTCCGTCCATGTGCACTTTCAAGCCTCTTTTATGAGCATAACTAACCAAGTTTTTTAGCTCTTGGATACTGTAAATAGCCCCCATTTCGGTTGGTTGTGTGATAGAGACCACACTCGGCTGCACATGATGCTGGTCACCTGTGTAATTTAGGTAATGGTCTAACTGTTGTGGGTATATTTTGCCACTACTGGTGGTCTGCACAGTCATCAGTTTCACCCCAAGTGTGTGCTCTGCGGCACCACATTCATCGACATTGATATGGGCTGTTTCAGTGCAAATCACTGCGTTGTATCTATCAGTCAGGCTTTGTAGTGCAACTATATTTGCTCCTGTGCCAGTCAGCACAAAAAACGATTCTGTGTCCTCGCCGAAGTTCTCTTTAAAGAGCTTTTTAGCTTCGGCTGTGATAGGGTCGTCACCGTAAGAGATATAGCCTCCCTTATTGGCGTCCACTATTGCCTTCAATATATCAGGGTGGACACCTGAATTATTGTCACTGGCAAAACTATTTCGCATCATATCTTATATTTCTCCTTGTTGTATATCTTTTATTACGTTGCAAAAAATCTGCTGTATTGTATCTATAGAAGGCTGTTTTATAAAGCCTTCTGTGGTCATTTTGTTTATCGTAGCTCGTGTCTTTTGGATAGCAGTGAGTGTAGTTTTTCGTATCTCACCCTCTGGGTAAATCACCCTTGCCACTTTGTCTCGTATAGCTTGTTGCCCAACCGCTTCTGCTACTTCTGCGAAGGCTTCTGCCTCATTCATCAGTGGTAAGATATGCTCTGGGTGCAGGTCTCTTTGGCTAGTAAAATCAGCTAATGCCCTGGCTGCAGACAGAGCCATATTATCTGTGATTTTTGTGGAACTAGTCAAGAGGGTTCCCTTTAAGATGCCGGGAAACCCCAATGAATTATTCACTTGGTTTGGGAAGTCACCTCTGCCAGTAGCTACTATAAAAGCCCCTGCCTCTTTTGCTGCATAAGGGTAAATCTCTGGCACAGGGTTCGCACAAGCAAACACTATAGGTTTTTGGTTCATCGCTGCTATCCACTCAGGTCTCACCACATCGGGACCCGGTGCAGAGAGTGCTATCAAGATATCGGCTTTTTGGAGGGCTGCTGATGTGTCATCTATACATTTGGGGTTCGTCTTTTGGCATAGCTCCCACTGCCGATAAAAGCCTAAATGTTTTTGGATATCGTATCTTTTATTGTGCAATCCGCCTTTTGAATCTAGCAAAATCATCTTTTCTAGGTCTGCACCTAACAGCAGCAAGTATTCTGCGACACAGCTGTTTGCGGCTCCCGAGCCAAGCAAAACTATTTTGCTATCTGCTATATCTTTTTCTACCAAACGTAGTGCATTTATCACCCCTGCCAATATCACACATGCTGTTCCCTGTGCATCATCATGCCACACAGGGATAGAACAATTGTCTCGCAGTTCGTCCAATATTTTATAGCAGTTAGGTTGGGAAATATCCTCTAAATTCACAGCTCCAAAGCTAGGAGACACCATATTTACAAAGTCGATAACCTTCTGAGCATTAGGCTTTCCTTTTTTGTCCCTATTGTCGATACACAGTGCCACAGCATCGACATCGGCCAAATACTTCATCAAAAAAGCTTTCCCTTCCATCACGCCCAAACCGCCAAATACACCACAATCCCCATCACCAAGCACCCGAGTAGAGTCACTAACCACTGCCACTAAATTGCCACGATTACTAAGGGTAATAGAATTCTGAATATCATCTCGTATCGCGGTGGAAACAGCGGATACACCAGGAGTATACCAGACATTGAACCAGTTCTGACCATATATACCTGCTTTCGGCAGAGTCTGCATCTTCCCACCATAGTATTTATGCATCTCACTCGCAAGAGCCTTGTAAAACATAGTCTTTGCAGCTGCTATCTGGAAGTCTGTAAAATCATCAGGAAAGCAGTCGTCTAAATTATCCAAGCTTAAAAGTATCTTTTTCATCAAGTGCCACTTTTTTTCTAAAGCTGTTTTCAGTCAAGGATTATATGAAAATAGAAAAGACTACCAAACAAAATTTACGTCGGGAGCACTCGTGATTCTTGCTAATAAATCTGATAAAAAATAAAAAGGTGAAAAAAATGGTGGGTGCTGAGGGACTTGAACCCCCGACCACTTGCTTGTAAGGCAAGCGCTCTCCCAACTGAGCTAAGCACCCATTTGTGTACTGGTCGGGGTGAGAGGATTTGAACCTCCGACTTCTTGATCCCAAATCAAGCGCGCTAACCGGGCTGCGCTACACCCCGTTCGGTGATAAGAAAACAAAAAATAAAAAAGCCCCTTTTTTGTCAAGCACTTTTTTCAGAATATGTTATTTTTTTTAAGAGCAGTTTTGTCCTGCTACCAGAAAGCCTTATTTTTTGGTCATTCCAGCGTGGTGATAGGCATATGAGGTTTTCATCTTATACGCTAGTGAGGGAAATAATGCCTATCCATTATTTTGTGTTATACACTCCCTAGAGTCTGGCTATTATGCAGCAAAAAAAGTCTTGACAAAAATATCGATTTTTATTTTATTGTCACACATAATAATAAGGGGTAGTAATGCAACGTGAAGATATCATAAAGGTAACCGGTATGAGCAGCGCAGCCTGCTCCTCAGCAGTTTCCAAAGCACTTATAAACACTCATGGGGTTATTTGTTGCACAGTAAATCATACCATAGGTGAAGTCGATGTGGCT
>WRIO01000273.1 GCA_009782695.1 Candidatus Cloacimonadota bacterium | reverse complement strand
TCAAACCAACAGTGTATACCAGATACCCAATCGCATTTTAAGACTATATCATTACCAGGGTTATTGCGTCCTATGTGGATCTTTGATTTACCAAAAATGATTATTTTTTTAGCAGTGTATTTATCGTGGACAATCATTCTGTCAGAAGGTTTGTGAAGGGGGGATGATAGGGAAAATCCCTTTTCTATATGACTGATGATCTTTATATACTCGTGGACGTTTCCTATTTGGTAGACAGCCATCACGGGTAATAAATCGTTAACTTCTTTTATTTGATTGAGTAATTTTTCTTTTAAAGTGTCTTTTGCTTTTGACTCGGGAGTTTCTTTCATAAAGATATCGTCTTTTTGCAATTTTTCTATCATCGAAGGAACATCAGTTAGGCACTTCAAAACCTGCTTTTTAGTTTCTTGCCAGTAATTTATTTTAGACAGGTCATTTATATCATAATACAACTTTAAAATCTTGTCGAATAAGTTTTTTAAAGAGTTATGGCTAATGTTAGTAGCTATGCTGCTGATCACTCTTGCCTCTATAGATTTATCCAAAACCTCCAAAAAGTCTTTCTGGATACGATTCAGTTCAGCCTTTAGATCACTATTTATCCCATTTTCATTCGTTTTTTCGATAAGGTGCTTTATAAATCTCACTATTTCTTCCAGCTTTTTCTCACTATCGGGTAAATGCAATAAGTCGTTTTCTATCTTGTAATAATGAATGATCGAGTCCTTTCCTTGCTTGTTTAGCAAAGAAATAAAAAAATCTTTCATCTGAGTAAAGGAAGGTTGTAAATCTTTCAATTCTAGATAATCCTTCGTGAATACAGCATTGTGTTTATCCATTTCTCTGATAGTGCTGATGATAGATTTTTCGTCTATCTTATTGCGAGGAAGTGAATGATAGTGGTAAAGTTTTAGCCATTTTTGGTAATAGTCTTCTATGATTTCATTCGAGAAAGCTAGCTCGTTATATTGAGCGACTACTTGAGTATATCTTTTTTGTAAACAGAGTGTTTCTAAAGGCTTATAGAGCTCTGTAAAATTTAAAAATAAACTTAATAGAATTTTTATAGATGGATTATCCTGAGCATTTTCTTTTAATACATTGTCAAATAAATCTGCATGTATGATATCTAATTTTCGTGAGACGATTTCTAAAATATTTTCTTTTAGTTGGGGGTATACTTTAAAAGCAGTTTCTTGTAATGCAATCAAAGAACTAATCTGACTCGTGATATTTTTATTAAACTGAGCAGTAGAAAGGTGACAGATCTCATTTATTTTTTGGAACGTCGAATAAAGAGAGCTATATCTTGATAACATCAATTTGTATTTTTGTGACATGTTTTGATTTGCTTCATTCAAAACCTCCACTGCTGCAGAAACAAGGTCAAAAGATGACAATATCTCTTTGGGATTATGTATATTTGCTTCGATATAATTGATGACAGCATTTATATACAAGGTCTCAGTTTTGTTTAGCATTTGGTTGATTTCAATGTCTTGAATTTGGTGATTTTTTAATATCCAGTCGCAAAAATATAAAATATCCAAGCAATTGATCAGATATTTTATGCGGGTCATTTCTTTAGTTTTAAGAGCATATTTCAGCTTCTGTTTGGCACTATCCACCCACTCTTTGTTCAAAGGGCTGATGCCAATAAGCTGTTTTACTACTTTTCCACTATTCGAGGAACTACTGTATGCCCTTTTGGATGAAATGCTCCTGAGGTCACTCATTTTTATAAAAACCTTGTTCATAGTTTTTGTCTCCAAGACTATTTCGCTATAAATACAAGCAAATATTTTTATAGGTAATTTGTCAAGGAAAAGTTTTAGAATAACGAATAGATTTGTTAATAAACTTTAGTTTATTTATATTCTTTGGATAAAAATAATGTCGAGTAAGCTACAAACAATATAAGCATCGTATAGATTTAGTAGCGGTGAGCGTCCGGCTCTCAAAAATATTCTCTAAGCTAGTCATGAGAAGCGGAGGCTATCAGGACAATACTAATCTACTCTTTATCTATCTTGCTTTGTTTTCTGTCTTCTTCTCGTTTCAAGTCCTTTTCAGCTATGCTAGCTCTTTTATCATATAGCCTCTTACCCTTTGCCAGAGCTAAAGTCACTTTGCATTTTGCTTTTTCATTGATATATATTGTTTTCGGCACTAAGGTCATGCCGTCTTGTTCCACTTTATTTTTTAGCCGTTTTATCTCTCTTTTATGGAGCAATAATTTCCTTTTCCGAGTAGGTTCGTGATTAAAAAAAGCAGTCTTTTCATAAGGACTGATATGCAGGTTAAATAGCCACACTTCATCATCGATGATTTTTGCGAAACTATCTTTGAAATTTACCTTTCCTAATCTGATGCTCTTGATTTCAGTCCCACGCAGAACGATGCCTGCTTCTATTTCAGAAACAAAAAAATTGAAAGATTCTTCCCCATTCATAAAATACTTCCACCTTTGTTGTTTATTCATCTGTTCATATTCACCACCAATGTTTAACCAATCGTATTCATTGTAATTTAGCACTAATTTGAAACGAACAAAGAATTCATTAAATTTTGTACGTAAATCTACTTCGATATAGCGATCAAGATAATCTTCTACATCATTTGAAATAATATAAATGAATACACCGATCTGAGTTGATTCATCATAAATATATCTTTCGATAAATAAATTTATTTGATCTGATAAATCAAATACTAATTCTGAACTCATTTGTAATTTAGCTGCTTCT
>WRIO01000272.1 GCA_009782695.1 Candidatus Cloacimonadota bacterium | reverse complement strand
GAGACTATGGAAATGGTGCTGGAGATCACAGATAGTGGTCACAAAGTTTTCTCTACTATGCATACGAGTTCGGCTGTAGACAGTATCCACAGAGTGATAGGCGAGTTTCCACCAAATGAGCAAGAACGCGTGCGCATGCGTCTAGCTGATACTTTATCGGTGGTTGTTTCGCAAAAATTAGTGCCTACAATAGACGAGAAGTTAGTTTTGGCCAAAGAAGTATTATCAGTAAATGCCTCTGTGGTAGCAGCTATCAAGAACAATAATGTAGGTGAGATATATCAAATGATTTCGGAAGGAAAAAAACATGGAATGATTAGTATAGAGCAAGACCTTTACAACTTATGTAAGAAAGGGATTATTACACGAGAAAATGCTCTAAACTATTCCAATAATAAAAATAGAATGACACAATTGATGCAATATTAACTGCTCTCAAATTGTGGAAGTATCAAGGGACTATGAAAAAACACAAAAACTATTGCTACGGAGTATGTGTCGACGGGTTACTGTTTAAAGTAGCAGAGCTAGAGCAATCTGGAGACAAGCTGATATTACATCGGCTCGAAGATTTGCACCTCGCTAAACCTCTTTTTTCAGAAAATCAGTTAAGTATGGGGGGATCAAACTCAAAAGATGGGTTAAATGAAGTTTCTTTTGAGAGCAACTCCGACGAATTCGATATAGAAAACTCCGATATGTTTGGAGGAGGAGGTGGAGGTGGTCTAGACTCTCTAGACGATGGCTCATCTTCCCGTTCAGGCTTCAAAACCGCAGAAGAAGAATCGCGACAAAGAAATGAAGTTCAAAGACAGTCCGATTCTGTTCAAAAATTCATTAACAAGTTTCATATGAATGATGGGAAGGTTTCCACTTCCGCTGTAGATAACAAACTAGATTGGAAATTTATAAAGACCACTAAAAAGTGTAACTTGAATGAATTAAAAAAAATGGCATTATCAAACACTCAAATGAAAGACATCAACTGCTCAGTAGATTTTATGCCATTGTCTAGCACGACCTACAACGCCGTAATACACCAAGGGACATTCGATATTATGGCTTTCTTGAATAATGTCGCAAAAAACCTATACGGCAAAAAATCGCTGATACACTATAAGTACATAGAGCCACTAAACATAAGTATCTTAAATATTTTTAACCTATTTTATCCCGAAAATACTGATCAATATACCACAGTCTTGTATCTCGGTGATGAAACAAAAGTAGGTTTTATCATAAAAGATAAGAAAATCGTAAAAGACTTTCCTATCATGATCTTTGACACTGACCCCGAAAGAGTTAGAGAGGCTGTATTTGCTAAATTGATGCTAGAAAAAGAAAGCTCCGAATTTCCACTGATGGACAACATAATTTTAGCAGGTGACTTTGCCACAGAAGATGATATAAACTTTTACAACAAAAGAACTGGTAAGCAACACAGCTTGTTCTCGATACAACCCAATTCACTAAAAAAACAAAAAAAGAGTCTGCAAATAGGGAAAGCGGTTGATATAGAACAATTGCCTTCTTTTATCATCCCTTTATCATTAGCTTTAAAAACTGCAATAGGACACAACCCAGCTTTGGTAAATATAAACCTTTTGCCAAAGAGGATTATCGAATCTAGGCAAGTTTTCCGTTTAGGAGGACCAGGTTGGGTACTACTTATACTCTGTTTGTGTACTACTTTCGGAGGAGCAAATCATCTACTTAATCTACGGCACGAGCTGAAACAACTAAAAAATGATAATGCAAATGCAGAAAGAGAGCTAAACGAGCTTCGAGCCTTTCGTGATAAAATGAAAGTTTATCAGAATAAGGCAGAGCAAATACAAGCAGCCAACGCAAGATCTGCCGGTATAGCAGCCGGAAAAAATGCTTGGAGCTATATATTCTATACCCTTACAGAGTTTACAAATAGTAATCCTCTGCTGTGGATAGACAATATCACTACTACAGAGAATAGGTTTGCCATAAAAGGAAAATCTTATTATCGCGATAGAATCACTAACTTATCTACTCTGTTCGCTGATGGGCAGATTACTAGAATTATGGAGATTGCTATATCGGACCATACGATATGGGAATTTGACATGGATTTTGCGAGACCACAAGGGGCAGATATACCAGTGGATATACCAGTAGAGCAATACGCCACTTTGGAAGCCTATCGTCAATTCCGTGAAGAAAGTAGAATTCGAGAAGAGCAAGAAGAATTGCTACGACAAGCCCAACTTCTCGCAGAACTGTCACAACCAGTTACCCAGACACCCGCTAGTCAATCCAATGCAACAACAGATGCAAAAAGATTATATGATGATGCTCGTAATTACTATATCAATAGTAATTTTACAGAGACAACGTCCCTATTGGATCAATACATTAGGCGTTATCCGAACGGCGAAGACATTGCTATGGCTTATTATGTATTAGGTGAGCTATACTATGTGCTCGGGAATTATGAAAAAGCAGTCCCCAACTTTAATAATGTATATAGATTAAAGCAAGATAAAGTAATAGAATCATTATTCTTCCTCGCGAAATCGAATGAAAAATTAAGTGATTATGGAGCCGCAATTCGGCATTACAACATACTGATAAACGAATATCCAAACAGTGGTTTAGCTAGGACAGCCAGTGAACAAGTAAGACTATTACAGGAGGGACAATAATGAGTTATAAAGTAAAAAATGCAATTTATCTAACACTTGTCTTGCTTCTTGTTTGTGGTTTTGTTTATTGGCAGC
>WRIO01000271.1 GCA_009782695.1 Candidatus Cloacimonadota bacterium | reverse complement strand
TATGCTTATCTTGTTACTAGTTTTTGTCAGTATCTGTGGACTTTTGTCATAAGTAGCTTTAACAGATGGATTTAGATGAATATTTAAAGGTTTATTCATCAAAAAGAATTCAGCTCGTTGCAGCCAACGATTGACTTTATAGAGCACAGAATTTTTTGCCAAAATCTTACCCGAGCCATAGCAAAAAGGACAATGTTCATAATAAGTCTGCAATATAGTGGAGGAAGTGCGTTTGCGGGTAACTGCTATCATCCCAAGCTGAAAAAAGGGAAACACATTGTTTTTCGCTCTATCTCGCTTTAATGCTTGATGCAGTTTATTCAAGACTTCTTTTCGGCTTTGGTCTTCTTGCATATCAATAAAATCTATCATCACTATGCCACTCAGATTTCGCAACCTGATCTGGCGGACTACTTCTGTGGCTGCCTCTAAGTTCGTCTTTTTGATGGTCTCTTCATAAGACTTCTTGCCTGTAAAACTACCAGTGTTTATATCGATAGCCACCAAAGCTTCTGTTGACTCTATCACCATATTTCCCCCGCTGGGGAGATATATGCGGCTGTGGAATATCTTATCAATTTCTTTTTCGAGGTTATACGCGTCAAAGATAGGTGTGTCCTCGGTGTAAAGTTCGCATTTATCACTCATCTCGTTGTTATAATCTTTCAATTTTGCAGTTATTTGTTGGTAAAAATCTTTATCATCCACCACAAATCTATCTATCTTTGAGGAAAATATATCTTTTACCACCACACTTACTATGTCATTCTCGTCAAAGATACAGGCAGGAGCTTGGGTTGTGTTTATCTTTTTTTCGATGTATTTCCATGATTTATAAAGAGTCTTGTATTCATCTATGAAATCCTCTTCAGAACATCCCTCTGCTTCTGTTCGCACGATGATACCAGTGGAAGGCTCTTTCACAGCGTGTAAAATCTCTTTTATCCTATTCCGCTCTTTACTTGAACCTATTCTGCGAGAGACAGCTATTTTGTCTTGGTTTGGGAAAAAGACGAGGAACTTTCCTGATATCGATATTGTCCCTATTAGCCGAGCCCCTTTTGATCCTGTTGGGTCTTTTTGAATCTGCACGATGATCTCTTGGTTTGGCTGCAATATTTCCGTGATTTTATGAGAATCTTGCACTAAAAATTTTTTATCGGGGTCTATCTCATCGGCTATGTCATCTAAATAAATATCGCTAACTAAATCCGTGTAATGCAAAAAAGCGGTTCGCTCGAGACCTATGTCGATAAAGGCGGCTCCCATACCGGGTAACACATCTTTTACTATACCTTTATATATGTTCCCCACTAAATTGTTGTTCTTTTCTTTTTCTACGAATAGCTCCACCAGCTGATGGTCTTCCATGATAGCCATCCGCTTTTCTAAAGCTTGCACATTTAAAATAATCTCTGTAAACATATATATCCTTTTATGAAAACCAATGTTCAAAATTGTGTTTTTTTGTCAAGATTTTTTTGCTTATTCTTATTTCGTAAATCTGAAAGTATAAAAATCCCTAGAGAACGAAGCCTAGCGAAGCGAACATCGTTCCGTTAGATATTTAAAACAGTCACTAGTTAATCGAATTATTAAACCCACGGCGCTATTACCCATTGAAAAATAATGTTTTATAGCGAAAAAACAACTTTGTGGAAATTTTTCTCAAATTTATATTCTATCGCCTTATATTATATTATGTTTGATGAGAGAGCAAGCAAGGAGCATCGGACTAGGTCACACCTACTCCGATGAACCTTGCTTGGTGATCGTTATATTTCTTTATATTATATGCTGTTACAGATTAAAAATTTTGAAAATTAAGAAGAAGATAATAAACAAAAAAATTCCAATGATTTTACATGGAAATATAATATCATAGGGAACTATACTCTGCGCTCCTACACTATAGATTTCATGCTTTTTGGGTCATCATTTTTTATATATTTTGGTTTTTCTATTCCTTTTCTTTTTTGCCGTTCTTTATCTTGAGAAACAATCTCTTTTCATGTTTTAGCAAGCAGTCAACAAAAAACTATTTGACAAAAAAACTAATTTAAATAAACTGCTCACACTAAAATTTGTTTAAATGTGAAAGAAGGTTAAATGAAAGAAGAAAATATCGAAAATACCTACGATTCCAAAAAAATTAAGGTATTAAAAGGGCTATCTGCAGTTAGAAAAAGACCAGAAATGTATATAGGACCCAGAAACGAAGTAGGATTACATCATTTAGTTTATGAAGTCGTGGATAATTCGATTGACGAAGCACTTGCTGGACATTGTGACACAATTAAAGTTACACTTACCAACGATGGATATTGTATTGTTGATGACAATGGTAGGGGTATACCCACTGATATTCACGAAGAAGAAAAATTACCTGCAGTTACTCTCGTCTTGACAGTTTTGCACGCAGGTGGTAAATTTGATGATAAAACATATAAAGTTTCTGGCGGACTGCACGGAGTCGGTGTTTCTGTCGTAAACGCTCTCTCTGAGAATTTTGAAGTACAGGTTCATCAGAGGGGTAAAATTCATAGACAATTCTTTGCAAAAGGCGAAATAACTTCTGATCTCGAAATCATTGGTGAAACTGACAGAACTGGAACAATGATTAAATTTAAGCCAGATATAGAACTGTTCCCTGCTCTCGAATTTAGTTTTGAATACTTATCAAGTAGATTCAGAGAGCTTGCTTTCTTGAATAGAGGTATAAATATCTATCTTTCAGATGAACGCTCTGCTAA
>WRIO01000270.1 GCA_009782695.1 Candidatus Cloacimonadota bacterium | reverse complement strand
AAAATTATTTCAGGCTTCTCATTTTGCGCGAAAAAGTCAATGCCAGCTTTTACGGCAAGGCATGCCGCTCCTGCGCCAAAGAAAAGCAGCATATCGCTTTTTGTGCGTATTTCCGCTGCAGCTCTTTCTATGAAAGCAAGAGCGTCCGCGTCAGGTACAACAGTTTCCTTTATAGGTTCAAGCCAGCCTACATAGTTTGAGAAACCTTTATTTTCCGCTCCCGGGTCGTGAATGTCTCCGTTTATTACATTTTTAAACGCGTGCATGGCGTCTAACGCTTCGTCCGGAAATGTTTTGATGCAAAGGTGGTCAATGCTCGAGTATTCTATGTATGAGCGTCCGATGTCAAGGACTATGCATTTTTTACTTTCTAAAGCAAGTGATTCATTTTCCATATCCAATCCTCCATATATCTATAACTCTTATGTTCATAAGGCATATTTTTTTAAAAAAGTCAACAACTTTTCATGAAAAATATATTCCTTGTAGTCGGCGACAAGTTAATCCGTAATGGGAGCGATTTGGCCTGCCCCATGGACGCGGGTGGCTCAACGAACCAGAGTGGCTGTTGGATTTGTGTATAGTGTTTAAGTATGTACGTGAGTCTATAAAAAACTATTTAAAATGGAAAGCTTATAAAAAGGTCAAACAATAGATGGCACGAACTGATATAGGGCTAATTCAAGTTTTTTATTAACTGATAAAAAACCTTCTAAATATACTAATGTAAAAGAATATGAAGGAGACCCTTGAAAAAAATAAAAATACTTGATTTTTTTTAACTAAAATGTGTATAGTATTATAATATTACTTATTTAGGAAGGATAAGATAAGGGGGGCTTTATGATAAGATTTAACATGAATGTTCAAAAAGCTATAGAGGCTCTTCTCTGGGTAATTCAGAGAGGTGAAAGTAATATTTATAATATTATGAAAATATTATTCGCTGCAGAGAAATACCACTTGAATGCATATGCTTGTCCTATTACCGGAGATAGATATATTGCTATGAAATTCGGTACTGTTCCAAGCTGGACTTATGAAGCAACAAAGTATGAAAATTCTTTTGGATTTAGTAAAATTGATAATAATACTTTAAAAGCTAATAGAGAACCTGATTTAGACCATCTTTCTGAATCTGATATAGAAGCATTAGAGCATGGATTCTCGGAATATGCTGGGCTAAGTTTTGATGAGGTTTTAAAAAAGAACCATGAAGAAATCGCATGGAAGAGGGCTTATATAAGTCGCGGCAATGGCAATGCGGCAGAAATTATGTTTGAAGATATGATAGAAGAAGAATGGCTTATAGATGACTTGACTAAATTTGCACAATTCATGGTTATATAGTGCCGGATTTATTTGAAGTTGTTATCGTGGATGTCTCGGATATTATATTCGATAGAGAAACAAAGCATTGCGTATGTGTCTCTGTTATAGAAAATAATTATTTATTCATAAATTCAAACAGCCTGTCAAAATATGATGATTTTATGATAGAAGCAAAAAATTATCCTTTTTTGCAGGATAAAAATAGATTTATAGCTTGTTTTAAAATTTATAACATCGCACCCAATAGAATAATTAAAACAGTTGATAAGCTCAACAGCGAAGATATAAATAAAATTGTCAATAAGATTAGAGCATCCAAAATTTTCAAAAAGAAAGAAAAAGAATTTATCCACTGAGATGAAACCAGGCTTCTTTGCTAGCCAGAATGAGTGTGGGGTATGTTTTTCCATTATGTGACTGATGACTGACTGACTGTAACATGGGCAGTGGACAGCTCACTGAGTCAACCGAGTTTTGTGTGATAAGATAGCTGACATGAAGTGACCAATGGTATGTGCTAGATAAACTAAGGACCCAGTATAAACCCATTGTATTAACATTTTTGTCTACTGTATTTTGGTTTCCTGAATTACGCCTCCTTAATATTCTTATTAGTACCCTTCCTGTATGTTCTAATTGGATGTGTTTCACTATCATTTTACACTTTTCACCAGTGTTTGATACACACTATTTATATTCTTGCCCAGTCCAGGTTACTGCATTTAATTCACACGTTACACATTGTGTCACTATCTCAATGTTTATTTGTGAAATGATGTTTTCCTCAGTCCACTGTTGTAGGTGTGTTGATGTCCAGATGGGGTTACTCAATAAGTGGTATACCAGTCTACATCTTCCCTCCAGGTATTTGATAAGATGTCTAGTGTATTCCTCAGGTTATTTGAATGTCAGTAGACCTGTCAGAGTGGACTGTTGAAAACTTTAAGTAATAGTATCCCAAATGTACATTGACACTGATGTAATGTGCAACCACAGTGATATGATAAATATTGAGAAGGTAGTAGCAGCATCTTTTCATAATTAGAAAAAGAAAATTCCACTGAAGTGACAAATTAAGTTTGATGGTATGGATGTTACCTATATACCAGACACAGAATTTCCAGGTTGAGGAAAATGTGAACTGGGATGTACATGGAAAGTTCAAAACAGAGTAGAAGTTATTATATAGTACAATATATTAAGGATATAATGATTTCATATCCTATATGGAGTATTTATTTTGCTCATTATCATTACCGCTTAGATATGAGTTACTTGTTTGGGGTATGGCTAGGCTAGGCTACTGGCCCAAGGAGGTACCTCTGCAATGTACAGGTAACACACTATGTTAAACAGGTACAGTACTTGGAACTGCAGAAAATCACACTTCTCTCTTGTCATTGTCACCATGACAATTGAGCTTCATTTATGTGTAT
>WRIO01000269.1 GCA_009782695.1 Candidatus Cloacimonadota bacterium | reverse complement strand
CAGGAGAAGGATTCGTCTTTTGAGCTATGGCTATTACTCGCATACCGTCGTCATTTAGACCTTCCACTTTATCCAAAATAAATTGTCGTCTTTCTTCCGTGAGCGGTTCTACTTTACCGTCATATTCGATGAAGCTACAGATAGAAAGCATCTCTTCCACAGCGCCTTTGGTGATCATTTGGGTCTTTCCGTCTTGGACAACCACACTCATACGACGTCTAACAAAGTCAAATGGTATCTCGTCTACTTTGGTGTATCTCTCTGCCAAACCTTGCAAGTGCTGGTCATCATGCTCTTCGTCTTTTGTCTTTTGGATGATAGCTATATCCATCAGGTTTTTTAGCCCTGTTTGGTAATAACTGTTTAAAAAAGCATGGCGCAAGACACGGCTATCCTCCACACCTTGAGTATTTAGGTGATACATCAGCACTACTTTGTCTTGGGTGAGTGTGCCTGTTTTATCGGTGCAGAGGATATTCATGCTACCTAAATTTTGGATAGAGTTTAAGTTCTTGATGATAGTCTTTTTCTTCGACATAGCCACTGCACCTTTAGCAAGGCAGGTTGTGACTATCATAGGCAACATCTCGGGAGTCAACCCCACTGCCACAGACAAAGCGAACATAGTGGCGTGCATCCAGTCACCTTTTGTGAAACCATTTACAAATAGAACTATGGGCACCATAATCAGCATAAACCGTATCAAGAGCCACGACACTGAGTTTACACCTTTTTCAAAGCTAGTTTGAACCGGTTTAGTATTCACTGTCTTTGCCATTTCTCCGAAAATAGTATCATCTCCCACAGTCAGAACTATGCCCACAGCACTCCCACTGATGACATTTGAGCCCATAAAAGCGAGGTTTGGGGTATCGAGAACAGAACCATAGTTGCTGGCTTCTGGGCTGGCAGTCTTCTCCACTGTGATACTTTCGCCGGTCAACGCTGACTGACTGATAAATAAGTCTTTTGCCTGAATGATCCGCATATCTGCGGGTATCATATCACCTGCTGCCAGGTATACTATATCACCCACCACCACCTCATCCAGAGGTATCTCTTCGTTGCCAGACTCCTTGCGTTTGACATTGATGGTCGTCTTTATCATTTTTAGCAGGTTTTCTGCTGCCTGACCGCTACGTGTTTCCTGCACAAATCGTAAAATCCCAGACACCAAAACCATAGTGGTGATGATGATTACTGCCATTAGATCGGTGTCATCTGCCTCAGCTAATATGATATCGGTAAATAATGTCACGAGAGCCAATGCTATCAAAATAGCAGTAAAAGGATTTATAAATGCCTCAGTCAGCCTTTTGACCAGAGATATCTTTTTCCCTCGCGTGATGACATTCTGACCGTAATTTTCGCGTGAAACCTCTGTTTGCTCTTCGGATAAACCGTTCAAAGAAGTTTCAAATACAGATAGTAACTCATCTACTTCGGATTTAGCAGCATTTGTTAGTCTTTCGTGTAATTCTTTCTTTCGCTTTATTTCTGCATTCTTTTTTGTGTCAGATATGATAGCTGTTTCTTTTGTCATTTGTGAGAACCTCCTTTTAGGTGCATTTGACAGTTGCCTTGATTATATGTATATTGTGCTTGTTTATAGGTGTTTATCAGGGGGGAGATTTACCTTCAAAAAGATGAATGGGTAATGTTTCCCGCCTTCTATTTAGTCCTCGACCCGTAGGTCCAAAGCTTCTAGTGCTTACTATTCCCATTACATCCCCCTCAGTAAATCTGTAAAATCCATTTTTTTCTAAGCTAGTTTTATGTCAACAGATTTGTTTGATATTTGCCGAGATTTATCGGAAAAAAAACAGAAAAATTATGCAAAAGACCCTATTTCGCACTATTCAAATCCATAGTGCCCACATTTTGTTTATACCTCTTTTTTTCATAAATTATGATAAAGTTCAGAAGTCCCAAATTTTCTCTTGACAAAAAACCACTGAAAAAAAAGATAAGCACAAATAGATATAGGTAAATTTAGGGAGTGAAAATATTGAGTCTTTTTCGCGATGATTTGGCAAGTAAACCAGATATAAAGGTGGCTGTAGCTACTCGAAAGCACAATATGTGTCTAAATGAAAGCAGTATAAATCCACTCGAAGTGATTTCTGGTGCGTTGCAAGATACGATAAAAAAGGTTCAATTAAATAGATATGTTTCTGATGTCACACCTGCACTTAAAAAGAAGCTTGCCGAATATGTGGGCGATGATATCCAGCCACCCCAGATCCTTTTTGGTAATGGTGTAGATGATTTACTCTATTTTTTATTTACTGCTACCCGTAGCACTTGGGGTAGCTACGTCCTTTCGCTAGCTCCTTCGTATTTTGATTACCAAACCTATTCAGGCAGCGTTGGATTAAATATTTGCCAAATAGATTTCGACCAAAACTTTGATTTTTCGGTCGATAAATATCTGGAAAAGTTGAGCCACCCAGACTGCACATTAGGTATCCTTTGCAACCCAAACAATCCGACAGGGCATATGCTTTCAGACGAAAAGATAGAGGCTATACTAAAAAGCACACAAAAACCTATCTTGATAGACGAAACATACTTCGAGTTTTCTGGAAAGACTTATGTAGGCAGGCTAAAAGATTTCCCTCACTTGCTGATTTCCCGTTCTTTTTCCAAATCATTTTCTGCTGCAGGACTACGCTTTGGCTATCTGATAGGTTCGCAGGAAAATATGGTGCTGCTAAATAGAGTGATTCCTGTGTTCAATACCAGTATCCTCACCCAAGCGATAGCTCTT
>WRIO01000268.1 GCA_009782695.1 Candidatus Cloacimonadota bacterium | reverse complement strand
ACCCCCAAATGACACCCCTGGAGATAAAGGCAAGGCTCAAGCAGACAGGGGATATCATCCCTCAAATGTTGACAGGGTATTATGTCGATAAACTGGGTTCGGGCAGATTAAATGTATATCGTGCATTGATGAATATCGCAAATGTTGACCTATCTATCACTTCAAATATCATCGTGGAAGAGCATGACGGAGACGGAGATGGTATCCCGAATATCGGGGAAACAATCTCTATCAAAGTAGAAGTACAAAACGGGTTCGGAGCCGCAGACGCAGTGGGAGTAGTAGCTACCATACTGCCCCAGATAAATGGTGTGACTGTCTCGCAGAATACTTTGAATTATGGCACTATCGAGAGTGGCAATAGTGTCACACCAATAAACGCAGCATTAGTAATCGTAGATAGCAGTGTAAACACCTTGACGATACCTTTTACTATCCAAATCACAGCAAATCAAGGAACAGATTTTGCCTTTGCCAAAACTTTTCCTTTTACCATAAATCTAAGTATGTCCAAACCTAACTGGCCCTTGGAGCTAAACGGTAAAGCTGTGACTGCCCCAAAAGTCGCAGATTTAGACGGGACAGGAAACCGCTTTGTCACTGTTTATGATGGCATAGTGCATGTGGTGGACGCATTAAAAAACTACAA
This sequence comes from Candidatus Cloacimonadota bacterium, assembly GCA_009782695.1. GTDB lineage: Bacteria > Cloacimonadota > Cloacimonadia > Cloacimonadales > WRIO01 > WRIO01. The sequence continues at coordinate 2,121 of WRIO01000268.1, read as the reverse complement.
TGAAGGCTTTCCACTCGATTTAGAACTGCAGACACAAACAAACATAGCTATCGGGCACCTAAACGGAGCTGCAAACACCCAACAGATAGTCGTGATAACAAATAGCGGTGTAGTGATGATGATAAATCATTTGGGGCAAATAGTCGCCAGTAGAAATATCGGTTTTGTCGTCAGGACTTCACCCATGATAGCAGACCTGGTAGGTAATGGACAAAATCAAATCATTTTTGGCACCCAAAACCAGCGGGTGTTTATCCTAAACGGTCATGACTTGTCAGACTGGGGACCTTCGCCCATCACTATTAATGGCGGAATAGTTTCTCAAATGGCGTTAGGCGACTTAAATAACAACGGAGTAAAAAATATCGTCTTTAACACTGCGAATCCCTCCACTGCTATACATGCATTGGACCCCAGCACTGGTGAGAACTTACCCGGTTTTCCTATCTCGCACCTGACCAATATAGGACCAAGCCTTGCCGATTTAAATGGCGATGGATATTTAGAAATAGTGATATCCGGTAACAACAGTGTAAACTGCCCTGTCCGTATCTATAAGTTCGATGGGTCATTGGTTGGGGAAACTACGGTTCCTTCACGGCTAAACACAGAGATAGCATTAGTCGATTTGTTTGAAAATGGCAGTGTAAAGCTCGTCTTTGGCGATGTGAGTGGCAACCTATATGTCCTAAACTCCGATCTGAGCAATGTAAATGGTTTCCCAAAGGCACTTGGCAGTCCCTTTACCGTCTCACCTGTATTTGCCACCCTGGGCTCTGAAAGCACTAAATCTAGCGTGTTAGCGGACAATGCAGGCAGTCTGCATATCATCAAGGCAAGCGGGCAATACGCCTCCGGTTACCCCTTCAACCTAGAATGCGGAACTCTAAACGATGCGGCTTGGATAGGCGCCCTCAACAATGACAATGCCTCTGTCTTTTTAGTTTCTGCTGCTGCTGTCCAATGTATCGATACCAAAATACCCATCAGAGGTTCTTTTTGGAGTTCATATCGGGCAAATATCGGCAATACAGCTTGTTTTAGCGATATCAGGACGCCAGAAGTCGATGATATAGAACCACTGCTAACAAACTCTCTACTCCAAAACTACCCAAACCCCTTCAATCCGATAACTACTATCGATTTTTCCATAAAAAGAGACGGAAATGTGCAAATCTTTGTGTATAATATAAAAGGGCAACTGGTAAATACTCTACTAAATGAACCTAAAAAAGCAGGGCAACATCAAGTAAGGTGGAATGGGATAGACCACCAGAATAAAGCTGTTGCTAGTGGATTGTATTTTTACAAGATACAGACAGAAAATTTCACAGATGTAAAAAAAATGATATTAGTAAAATAGATATTGTAATGGAGAGCCTTCGGTTTTCCATTCTTTACTTCTGTAGGGAAGGAGAACCCTTTGCCTTCGGCGGTATCTGTGTAAACCACAACTTCATTTCCCACCACAGGAGACAGGAAAGAGAGTGGGAAGCTTTCCGCTTTTAATATTTAATTCAAAAAAACACTTGACAAAAAAGGGGCATATAAAAAACTTTTTCTATGCGTATTATTATGTCTATCGTATTATCAATGTTGATGTTAAGCTGTAATATTTTTCAACCTAGGGATTCTGAGATGCCTAGCAAACCGCCCGAGTGGAACATATTGACAAGCACAGCGGAGAAGTGCCTTGAGAACTTGGTTTATGCTTACAATTACAAACAAAATGGGATAAGGTATGACAGTATATTAAGTAATAGCTTTGAGTTTTATTTTGATCCACAGGATGTGCAAGATATTAGTGTTCCGCCCTTTTGGCAAAAACAGCAGGAAGTGAGTGTTTTGATAGATGCCCAGCAGCAGGGAGTAGATGCCGAGTCCTTGTTTTTATCTATGAGTAACATAGATGGTCAAAATGACAATCATAATGTTACGACAGTTGTTTTTTATCGGCATTATGAATTATGGGTGAGTGATTTAGGGAAGATTTATAAAGGTAAATTACAGATATCTGTCGAAAAAGAGTCTGATGGTTTATGGCGTATCAAAAGGTGGTATGATTATCGTGAAGGCAGTGAGTGGACATGGGGTAGAATGAAATATGAATATTATTAAGTA
>WRIO01000267.1 GCA_009782695.1 Candidatus Cloacimonadota bacterium | reverse complement strand
TACAAACTACCTATCATTTATGCAGGAAATAATAAAGCTACTGAAGAGATTAAGACAACACTTGAGAATCGAGTTGACCTGATAACCTGTGATAATCTACGCCCAACTTTAGAAAGAGAAAATCTCGGACCAGCTCGAGATAAAATACATGATATATTTATGGAACATGTGATGCAGCAAGCTCCCGGATACAATAAACTGATGGAATGGACACGTGCTCACATTGATGGTAAGATACAGACACAAGCTATTATGCCCACTCCAGCTGCTGTGGGTAACATCATGCAAACTATAGCAAAACAAGAGTCCATTGAAGTTGTCGGGGTGGACATTGGAGGTGCTACTACTGATGTGTTCTCAGTTTTCACAGAAGATTATGTCTTTAACAGAACTGTGTCAGCAAATCTCGGTATGAGCTATAGTATCTCTAATGTCTTAGCTTCTGCAACTATACCTAATATACTCAGATGGGTTCCTTTTGATATAAACGAATCCGAACTACGAAATATGATTAAAAACAAGATGATTCGTCCTACCACTATTCCTGCACTTTTAGAGGAGCTTGTTCTCGAACAGGCTATAGCTAAAGAGGCTTTACGCCTTGCATTTATACAGCACAAAGAATTTGCTGTTTCCTTGAAAGGTGTACAACAGACACGTGATATTTCATCAGCCTTTGACCAGCAAACCAGCGGTAACACAATAGTGAATATGATGACTTTGGATTTGATAGTGGGAAGTGGTGGTGTATTATCCCATGCACCTCGCCGTCAGCAAACAGCTATGATGCTGATAGACGCTTATCTACCTGAGGGTATCACTCGTCTGGCTGTGGATAGTATCTTTATGATGCCACATTTGGGTGTTTTAGCCGAAATAAACCCAGAAGCTGCCAGTGAAGTGTTCCGCAAAGACTGTATGATACTACTCGGGACAGTAGTAGCACCAGTCGGTAAATGTAAAAAAGGTGCAATATCACTGCATGCAGAGATAGAATTACCTGATGGTACTATGTTCAAAGAAAATATTCCTTTCGGAGAGATGAGACTCCTACCTTGTGGAGTAGGTCAAACTATGAAAGCGAAACTGAGACCTGGTCGAGGGCTTGACATCGGTGCAGGTAAAGATAAAGAAATTGAAAAGGAACTACAGGGTGGTGTAGTTGGCGTTATCCTTGACACTCGTGGACGTCAGCCGTTTACACTACCAGCCGAACATGATCAAAGAATTTCAGACCTTAAGAAATGGATGAAGGTACTGAATGCTTATCCTGAAAAGATTTTAAATTAGGAGGAACAATGTCACAAGCTTATTCTGCAGGTTTATCAGTAACTGAAAATATAGTTTTACGAAAAGAAAGAATATTACCTTTAAAAGGAACTGTGGTTGTCAAAAAAGGGGATAAAGTAAAGGCAAACGACCTTGTAGCAGAGACTTCGCTACCGGGAAATGTCTTACCCATGAATATTGCCAATAAGCTGGGAGTTACTCCATCTCAGGTAACTCAATATATAAAGATAAAAGCAGGCGATAAGATAAAAGAAGGTCAGATTCTTGCCGAAAATAACGGACTTTTTGGGCTTGGTTTTTTTAAATCATCTGTAAAATCCCCTATTGACGGGGAAGTCGAATCTTTCTCACAGTTGACAGGTCAATGTATGCTCCGCGAACCACGCATTCCTGTACAAATAAAAGCATTCATTGATGGTATCGTTATCGATGTAAAGAACGAAGAAGGCGTCACTATTGAGAATAAATCTGCGTATATACAAGGAATTTTCGGTATATGTGGTGAAACTACAGGTGTGATAAAAGTTTTAGCAAAAGACCCCACTCAAAACCTCACCCCAGAAATGATAACGCCCGATTGTAAAGATAAATTGATAGTCGGAGGTGCTTTGACCACGCTCGATACTATCAAAAAAGCAAAGGAAATAGGTGTACGTGGCATTATCACTGGTGGCATAGACGACCAAGACATCAAGAAACTACTCGGATATGATATTGGCGTGGCTATCACTGGACATGAAAATCTCGGTATCACTATCCTTGTCACCGAAGGCTTTGGTCCCATAAATATGGCTGAAAAGACGTTCGAATTACTAAAGAAATTTGAAGGTAGTGAAGCCAGTATGCATGGAAAAACCCAGATTCGTGCAGGTGTTATTCGCCCAGAAGTGATTATACCTCTTGATTTCAAAGAAAGCGACCTGGGACAAGCAAATGAGAGCAATACTCTACTATCCGCTGGTCAGCTTGTACGCATTATTCGTCAACCAGGTTTTGGTAAAATTGGTAAAATAACAGGACTACCTGAAGAGCTACACAATGTGGAATCAGAGACAAAAGTCCGTATTCTGGAAGCCGAAGTAGATGGGGTAAAGCAAATCATACCTCGAGCAAATGTGGAGTTGATAGAAGGATAGGATTTCAGTATTAAGGGTAAAGCTCTATAAATATTAATAAAAGAAATCCATTGCATTTTTATATGTAATCTCGGCTACAGATTTAGGAGTTCTTTTGGTCAAATCTGCTATTTTTTCAATAACTAAATGCAAATGAAGAGGGTCATTTCTCTTGCCACGATGTGGTACTGGTGTCAAATATGGGCAATCAGTCTCAACCATCAGCTTATTTTCAGGTATATTCATAAGAATTTGCTTTACTTGCTCGTTTTTTGGGTAAGTGATAGCACCTGTAAAGCTGATATACCACCCCATATTCCACACTTTTTCAGCAAATAAGTAATCACCCGAGAAGCAATGAAAAACAACCTT
>WRIO01000266.1 GCA_009782695.1 Candidatus Cloacimonadota bacterium | reverse complement strand
GATATTATTTTAAAGACTTGGACGCTTATCCATCGAATAAATACCTCCAACAATGTGAAAAACCAATCTTGATTTTGCAGGGAGCTAAAGATTTTCAAGTGTCTTATGTCAAAGACTTCGGAAAGTATCAAACATTACTGAAAAACAAAGATAATGTAACCTTTAAATTATACGAAAACTTGAATCACATGTTGATAACTTCCACCACCCAAACCGGCGATGAGTATTACATTAAAGATACTGTCAACGCTGAAGCACTTGAAGATATCACCGACTGGATAAAGAAAAATTAATTTCCTCAATTAACAGTAGTGGAGAGCTTCCGGCTCTCCGCTACAGTTATAGACAGATATTTTAAAATTTTCACTATTTTAACAGCACCATTTTTTTTGTCAAAACCTTATCCTCTGTTTGCATCCGATAGAAATATAGACCACTTGAGCAGGGAGCATTATGGGTGTCAAGCCCATTCCATTCAACTGTATACTTTCCAGCTGTATAAAACCTGTCTATCAAAGTCTTTACCTTCTGACCTTTTAGGTTATAGATTTCTATCAAGACTTTGCCATCGTTGGCTTTATCAAAGACTATCATTGTGCTAGGATTAAAGGGATTTGGGTAATTACCTATCAGTGTCGTGATGAGTGACACAAAAGCTTCATCGTTTTCGGACACGCAGTTTATGATATTTGACAGCACAGCTTCTGAAGTGTTATTGTGTGTATAGACAGCCTCAACAGCGTAATAAAAAGCCCCTTGTTCTATTTGCATTCCATTTATGTGGAGATAAGCTGTATCGGTGATATTATCAGCAATAAAAGTCCACTCGGTAGGATAGTGGATATTACTTTCATCAGTGCGATACAAAGTGTAGCTGAGCAGCTCACGAGAGTTAATCAGCGGAGCATTCCAAGCTATAAACACAGTCCGTCCGACTGCAGTAGCCACTACATTTCGTGGAGGTGAAGCCTTTTCAAGCAAAGTGATATCGGGTAAAACGAGGTCTGCATTAAGAACCAAAATATTATCATCAATATGGGTGACATATCCTCCTTTTTGGACAGTAAGGGTGTAAGTCCTGTTTACAAAGACTGTCGGTATGTGATAGAAACCTATTTGGTCTGTGGTTATGCCATGATAATCATCTATCCCAGTGAGTGAAATATCACAATCTGCCAGAGCATTTCCTGTATCAGAAGCGTAAACAAAGCCACTCAGAGAGACATTGGATAAAGGTGTTAGAGCAAAATTATGAGTAGTTAGCTCCCCTTCGGTGATAGTCACATTTTCTGAAGTATAATCATAATAATTGTGCCTTTGGGCTGTCATTGTCACATTCCCAGCTGGTATGTTTTGAATAGTGTATCGACCGTTGGTATTTGTAGTTGTGTTCGCTGGACTTCCTAAGATAGTCACTTCCACCCCTGCTAAGGGAATTATGCCATTTGTCACTATACCAGTGAGATTTCCTACTCCGCCTGCACCGATAGTTAGCTTCGTATTTGCATAATATATGGCAAGTGTCCCGATAAGGTTCAGATTACCTGTATCTGGGTTGCCCTCGACATAATCTGAGTAATAATACAATGTGGCATTTCGACCGCTTTCTGATTCTGTGTATCGCCACTGATTATTTAGATGATAATACGCATTATCCATCGGACGATAAGACATGATAGCCAGGTTTCCCCCTACGTATTCGAAGGCTGTTTGAAGCGGTATATCGACCCAATACACGCCATCTGCTTGCACGGGTAAGCTGCCAGACCAAACTTCTGTGAATAGGCTTACATTTATCCAATCCATAGTATTCGCAAAGGCGGTTGTAGTGGCTGGCAGATTTGCCAAATAAAACTTTACGGGTGCACCTCCTATGGGGGGATAGGAAACATCACTACGGTGGAAATGATACGCCAACTGCGTGATGGTGCCTGTGACACCTATTTGTGAACCTAAAATAATGGTCTGGGTGACATTATGTTTGTGAAAATAATCTATCGGAGTTGTGTAGTTTGAAGCTGTTCCTGTCCCTATCTCTATCATAGCAGAACCGAGCATCTGGGCATTGACTTCCAAAAGTGGTGTGGTGTCATTACTGGCATCCATATCTACTGTCCAGTCGATTTCTCCATATATTTGCCGAACTCCGAGAGTAGTGAATGTGTAATCAATATCTATCGAGGTGCTATTCCCCGGTGTGAGTGAGTGACCCAGCACAGTGGTAAGCAGAACAGCTGGCGCACCTACTTGCATCAGCTTTACAGACCAATTAGTAGCAATATTAGCACCGTTATTTTGCACAGTAACTACATAAGACACAGGAGTATCCACCGACGGTCCAGTTTGACCTGTGATGGTGCCTGCTGCTAAATCATACTCTATTGGGACATACACCTCAAAATCATCTATGTCCAAATAAAAATTGTTTCCGAGCGTTCCCGTCACATACAACCGAACCTTTATCACGGTCGCAGCATAAGTAATTCCCAAAGGAGAAGTCTGAACGGTTGAAAATTCAGCCGAAGGTGTGTGGTTTGTAATATCAACTGTTTGCACAGTCTCCCATTCGCTCCAGTAGGCTCCAGTTGCCTTTTTTACTTGGATCAATATCTTGTCATTACTAGTGAGTTGATATGCAAAACCATTCGTAAAGTTGGTAAATTTTTTCTTAAACTTGATGACTGTGCTGGCAGACACCCCAGAAATAGTCGGAGATATAGCAGCTGCTACTGGATATTCTCGCCATAGATTCGCCCTTAGGCAATTGCTATTGCCGATACCAGA
>WRIO01000265.1 GCA_009782695.1 Candidatus Cloacimonadota bacterium | reverse complement strand
TGATTTTTATGGTTTTTATTTATAACTTGTTAGCGAAACTACTGCCATAAAACTCTTGACAAAAAAACCACCTCCAAAAAAAGTGTATTTTATCATTCAATAAGAGGTGTAGAATAGCTATGTTTCAGAAAATACTTAATTTCTTTTTTAAAGATCCTTATGCAAAAGAGATACAAAAAATAGAACCAATAGTGGAAGCCATAAACCGCGAGTTTGCAGAGTTTGCCACTAAAACAGATGACGAGTTGCGTCAAATCATCTCAGATATAAAAGCACAAGTGCAAGCAAAAATAACACCCTGCGAGCAGGAGCTTGAGTCCTTGATGAAGAAATATCAAGAGGAAGTGGATGAAGGAGAACGCGACAAGGTGGGTACCAGTATCGACCGCCAAAAAGAACTGCTAAAAGAGACCACCACTATGGTTTTGGATGAAAACTTAATAACTGTGTTTGCTGTGGTAAAAGACACCTGTCGCCGTTTATATGAAAAAAATCATAAGTATCAAGTGCGTGGACACGAAATGCAATGGGATATGATACCTTTTGATGTGCAACTACTCGGAGGCATAGTGCTACACCAAGGAAATATAGCAGAAATGGCTACCGGTGAAGGAAAAACATTAGTGGCTACCCTGCCTCTATTTTTAAACTCCCTCACTGGTCGTGGTGTGCATATCATCACAGTAAATGACTACCTTGCCCAAAGAGATGCTGAATGGATGAACCCTATTTTTCAGTTTCATGATATATCAGTGGGCGTGATCATAAACGCTATGAAACAAGGTGATAAACAAAATGCCTATAAATCCGATATCACTTATGGCACAAACTCTGAATTTGGCTTTGACTATCTACGAGACAATGGCGAAGTATTTTACTCCGACCTAGTGCAACGTGGGCATTACTTTGCCATCATAGACGAAGTCGATTCTATCCTAATAGATGAAGCCAGAACACCACTGATCATATCTGGTCCTGTGGCAGAAAGCAAAAACTTTTACAAAGAACTGATGCCACAGGTAAATAACCTTTTTCGAGAACAGAATGTTTTGGTCGAAGCTCACCTAAATACGATACGCACACTTTCCAAAAAAGAAAATATTACAGCCGATGAGGCAGAAGATCTCAGTATGGCTTTGGTGCTGACGAAACGTAGCGCACCTAAAAACAAGGTATTTGCAAAAATGATGCAAGACCCTGGACTAAAAAAAATGACCCAAGATTACGAAGGGATATTGCTCCGCGATAAAAAGATGCATGAGGCAGATAACCAGCTTTTTTTTGTGGTGGAAGAGGCACACAAATCAGCTAATCTCTGTGAAAAAGGGCAGGCACTGTTACAGCAACGTTACCCAAACCTTTTTATAGTAGAAGAGCTGGACGAGATGATACGGCAAGTAAACGAAGAAGATATCTCAGAAAGTGAGAAGGTGGCAAAAAAAGAAAAACTTTCGGCAGATTTTTATGATAAAAGTGAGATTTTACACGATATTTCACAGCTATTAAAGGCTTATGCCCTTTTTGAAAAGAATGTAGATTATGTGATAAATGACAATAAAATAGTAATAGTAGATCCTTTTACAGGGCGTATGATGCCCGATAGACGATACAGCGACGGTCTGCACCAAGCATTGGAAGCCAAAGAAAGATTGACTATACAAGCTGCTTCTCAAACCTATGCCACCATCACCTTGCAAAACTACTTTAAAATGTATGAAAAATTAGCAGGTATGACAGGCACAGCAGTAACAGAAGAGGACGAATTTTTAGAGATATATAAATTGCCTGTCAGAGTAATACCGCCAAATGAACAGCGAACAAGGGTCGATCATGAAGATGTAATATTTCGCACAAAAAATGACAAATACGCAGCAGTGATAAAAGAGATAGAATACTGGCATAACCTAAAAAAACCTGTGCTAGTAGGGACTATTTCTGTGGAGTCTTCCGAGCTACTGAGCAGACTGCTCGGAAAACGTATCCCACACAATGTTCTAAATGCAAAATACCATGAAAAAGAAGCAGAAATGGTGGCTATGGCAGGGATGCCTGGTGCTGTGACGATAGCTACAAATATGGCAGGAAGAGGCACAGATATAAAGCTCGCTGCAGGCGTCATCACAAAAAATAAAGATGAATATAAAGATTTAAACAAAGACCTCACAGACGAATTCCCCTTTGGACTACCTCTAGACGGATTGCACATCATCGGAACTGAAAGGCACGAAAGCCGCCGTATAGACAGCCAGCTACGTGGACGTGCAGGACGACAGGGAGATCCCGGCACGTCTAGGTTCTTCTTGTCCCTCGAAGATGATCTGCTCAGGCTCTTTGGTGGCGACAGGATAGCAGGCATCATGGGTAAGCTAAATTTCGACGAGGAGCAGCAAAGCAAAGGCTCACGTAAGCTGAGCATGACCGGTAAAGATATAAAGTCTTCTTTGATGACTATGAGTATCGAAAAAGCACAAAAAAGGGTCGAAAATTATCATTTTGAAGCTCGAAAAGATTTGATAAAATATGACGAAGTGATGAATATGCAGCGAGAAGTGATATACACTTATCGGAGGAATGTATTAAAAGGCTATGAAATAAAAAACGATATACTCGATATGATTTCGGGGCGGATAGGTAATCTGGTCGAAGAATATATTGGCGACACACAATATATCGAGGACCACGCAGTCGACAGCTTGATAAAAAGGCTTGAGACAGACCTTGCTATCAGGATAATAATGCCTGAAATTCACAGCGACAGATTGAATAAAGTAATACTAAAAACCTCGCTAACTGATGT
>WRIO01000264.1 GCA_009782695.1 Candidatus Cloacimonadota bacterium | reverse complement strand
CCATTTATAGGAGTGAATGTGCAATGGTAAAGAATCGAGTTTTTATAATGAAAAGATGGTGCAATGGACAGGTCGCAATTCCCCTCCACCACGAAGCGAAGCGTAGTAGCCTGTCATTTGGAGGGGTGGACGCGCCAACGGACGGGGTGGTTAAAAAAGATAAATATCTGTCCGAAGGACAAGATACCTTTTCCCCACTCCTGTGGAGAGGGGTGGCTGGCTTGCCTGACTGGGCGTGGGATTTAAGTCCGTCCGAAGGACACGATATTTTTTCCCCACTCCTGTGGAGAGGGGTGGCAGGCGCTAGCCTGACGGGGCGTGGGATTTTCACCCGTCCGAAGGACACCTTAAATAATTTTTTTTTAAAGTATGGAGAGCCGGGACGCTCTCCGCTACTATTTTATTATATAATGTTAGTGATTTTTCTCATTTTCCTTTCCAGCTGCGATTTAACTTCTGGGAAAAGACACAATGAAAACTTCATAGTCATTACTGCGAATATCTATGCAGGCGAGTATATCACAAAGGACAATCCTATCTTGATAACCAGAAGTATATCTGTCAATGGGGGGAGTTTGGATATGCTACTAGTAGATGATGCCTTAGTCACGATACAAGAAAAAGAAACTGAAATCTCTTGTCGGCTAAGGTTTTTCATTGACTACAAAAGTGGTGCTTTTGGTTATTATGACCCATTGGAGTCTATATTGGTAGAATCATCAAAGACCTATGTGCTTACAGTGAAAGTGCAGGGAGTAGCTATTACAGCAGAAACCACAGTTCCTGACGAGTTTATGGTTTTGCCAAATGCAGGCTATACTACTGATGGAAATGCAACCTTTCCTTCTATGATTCACAAGACTATTGACGAACTGTATCCTATTGAAATAAAAGTAGATAAACAAGAAAACATACCAATATTTGTAGAATATTACTGTTTAGAAGATTGGCCTTATGTTATGTATGTATATGATGATTGGATAGGTGATATGGGACCAGCCACAGAAGAAGATTATGAAGGTATTATGGACGGTTTTCCACGCAGAAATACCTTTTATGCCACTGCTTATCCTCACATTGACGAAAATGGATTTGTCATCACAGTTCCATTTAGTCAGTTAAATTATTTTTTTTACGGAGAATACAGGACCACAGTAATGCGAATAGACGAAAATTACTTTAAATATCTTTACAAGTCAGAAGGTTACCTACACGGCGGAGTGCAAGGTGGCATAGGTTATTTCGGTAGTGCTAGTCGCATAACTCTTTATACAAAAATAGTTAAGCAATGAAATTATCAGAAGTTTTTTACAGTATGCAAGGGGAGTCCACTTACTCAGGTTTACCCTGCTTTTTTATCCGAACAGCTGGTTGTAATCTAAAATGCTCTTATTGCGACACAAGATATGCCAGAAAAGTAAAAACAGAGATACCACCCATCGAAGTAATGAGATTGATAGAGTTCTTTGATACAAATGTCTTAATAGAGCTTACAGGAGGAGAACCTCTGCTCCAAGAAGATATATATGACCTATTCCCCTTGATCCATCAGCAAGGTAACACTATCTTACTGGAAACAAATGGCTCTATTAGCCTTAAAGATGTCCCTGACTATGTGTGCAAAATAGTCGATATCAAGACTCCCGGCTCTGGCTATGGTAAGTCGTTTTTGTATGATAACTTAAAATACATCAACCCTTCGCAAGATAACATAAAGATAGTTTTGACAAGTCTAAAAGACTATGAATGGATGAAAGAAGTGCTAGCAGCCAATAACCTATATGGACGGCATGTTTTGGTCTCGACTGTATTTGACGAGAGGTTGCAAGTAAAAATAATCGATAGGATTCTGAAAGATGGATTAGATGTGCGTTTTCAGATACAAATGCATAAATATATTGGGTTTAAATAAGGGGACCTGATGCGTCCGTCATTCTAAAGGAAGTAAAGAATCCAGTCGTCATTCTGAACGAAGTGAAGAAACCAGTTGTCATTCTGAACGAAGTGAAAAAACCAGTCGTCATTCAGAACGAAGTGAAGAAACCAGTTGTCATTCTGAACGAAGTGAAAAAACCAGTCGTCATTCTAAACGAAGTGAAGAAACCAGATAATCCATAAAAGAGTACAATATGAGAAAAGGTTATGTTTATATCTTAAGCAATAAGAGAAACGGAACATTATATACTGGTGTGACCTCAAATATCCAAAGAAGAATTTATGAACACAGGAATAAAATGATAGAAGGCTTTACAAAAAAATACGATATCACTCTATTGGTATATTATGAAATTTTTGAAGAAATATACTATGCCATAACCCGAGAAAAGGAAATAAAAGTTGGATTAGAAAGAAAAAATTAGATTTGATTGAAAGCGTCAATCCCAATTGGAAAGACTTATGGGACGAAATTAATGTGATTTAAATATTTTTGATACTCTGGATTCTGCCGTTTCGTTCAGAATGACGAAAACATCGTTTTCGAGTTTGGTTTTTTATTTTTTGTATCCTTATAACACAAAAAGGTTCTCTTTATCGTGAAAACTCAACACTAAACATTTTTTCTCTTGACAAAAAAGCTGATTTCACAAATATGGCACTCATAAATATTTGTGCATTTGGAGTGGTTATTAGTTTGTTTGTTACTAAAAAAGGGATGGCTTTTTCTAACTGTGGTGACATAAGTTTTAGCTTAACATATAGAATTTGTTTCTTGCTAAGTGAGTATCATCACTTCTGTTTATCTCTTTTATCAGTAAACCATTTCTCTAATAAAACATCTAACTACTTCACACATAATACTTTACCCCC
>WRIO01000263.1 GCA_009782695.1 Candidatus Cloacimonadota bacterium | reverse complement strand
TAAATGTAGAGATTACCTGTAGCGAGATCATAGTAACCCGCATCAATGACGAGAAGCAAAATCGAGCCTTACATGGCTTGACCAGAGCTTTGATCCAAAATATGGTGACAGGTGTCACAGACGGGTTTGAGAAGGTATTGCATATCATAGGCACAGGGTATAGTTCCGAGCGAATAGGTCCCTGGCTAAAGATAGTAGTGGGCTATTCCCATGATGTTTTACTACAAGTGCCTGAGGGTATCGAAGTCACCACAGAAGCAGTTCCACGCGGTAAGGGTGGTAAGTTTAATGTGCAGTCGATAGTGCGTATCAAAGGTTTTCACAAAGAAGATGTAGGTAAATTTGCAGCAGAAGTTCGCAAGGTGCGTCCTCCCGAGAATTACAAGGGCAAGGGTATCCGTTATGAGAACGAGTTTGTAAAAATCAAAGCTGGAAAATCTGGTTCTAAATAAGCAGGAGTAAACATGAAAACATCAATCACATACAAGAAAACAGCAGCTCGCGCTAGAAGAGTGCTAGCTATCCGTAAGAAATTGAGTGGCAGTGCAGAAAGACCTCGTTTAGTCGTGTTTCGTAGCCTAAAACATATCTATGCTCAGATCATAGACGATGTGCGAGGCATCACTATAGTAGCTATGTCCACCAAAGCAAAAGATGAAGCTTACAGTGGCAAGACCAAGGTAGAAAAGAGCAAAGAAGTTGGCTTAAAATTAGCTAAAATTGCCACCGAAAAAGGTATCACCACAGTATGTTTCGACAGAGCTGGTTTTAAATATCACGGACGCGTAAAGGCACTCGCCGATGGCGCTCGTGAAGGCGGACTGGTATTCTAAAATAGGAGGACAAGCTTGAACAAAATAAAGATAAATACAGAAGAATTAACCTTTGAAAAAATAGTAAGCACAAATAGAGTGGCAAAAGTGGTGAAAGGCGGTCGTAACTTCAGCTTCAATGCTATCGTGGTGGTTGGAAACCAAAACGGTGTGGTCGGAGTGGGGACAGGCAAAGCAAATGAAATCACCGATGCTATCAGTAAAGCTCGCAATAAAGCTGTGGTAAACACATATCGTGTGCCGATAGTTCGTGGAACTATCCCTCACGAGATCATAGCTAAATATGGACCTAGCAAGATACTGATCCGTCCAGCCTCCGAAGGAACTGGACTGATAGCAGGAGGCACAGCCAGAGCTTTATTTGAAGCAGCGGGCATCAAAAATATCTTAGCTAAATCTATGGGGTCAAACACACCATGCAATCTAGTAAAAGCTACTTTGATAGCACTCACTGAGCTGCGAACCCTTTCGCAAGTTGCGAAGCTTCGAGGGAAAACATTCCACGAGCTCAGCACAGGTGAAGCAAGCCCAGAAAAGATAGAGAATCAGCTGACAGAAAGCGTCGCTACCACTGAGATGGCATATAGTTCAGAAAGCTCTGAACATGCTACCCCGCAGACAGATAGCGAATAAAGAGGAAATCATGAAACTACATATAAAATTAATTCGTTCGACTATCAAAAGAGTCGAAAACCAAAAAAGAGTTGCCCGTGCTTTGGGACTTCACAAGATGAACAAGGTAAGAGTGCATGATGACAATCCTGTCATTCGTGGTATGATCTACAAGATTCGTCACCTAGTGGAAGTGACCGAAGTCAGCGAATAGGAGAAAAAAATGATACATAAAATCACAAGACCTGAGGGAATCAAAAAAGGCAAAAAACGTCTTGGCAAAGGTGAAGGAACCGGTCAAGGTCACCAAGCAGGTAAAGGTCACAAAGGTCGTAAAGCTCGTGCTGGTGGCAAGACACCTCGTTATTTCGAAGGTGGGCAGATGCCTATTTATAGAAGACTCCCGAAAAGAGGTTTCCAAAATCCATTTCATATAGAATATCGAATAGTCAATCTATATCAATTAAAGGATTTAGGCATCGACACTATAAATATAGCTGTCCTGGAAGAGAAGTCTGTGATACGTAGTCAAGGTAGATATAGGCAAATGCCTGTAAAGATATTGGCAGACGGAGCAGACGATTTTTCAGCTAAACTAAATGTGACAGCAAATGCTTTTTCGAAGTCAGCAAAAGAACTGATAGAAAAGAATGGTGGAACAGTGGAGGTCTCAAAAGTTGTTAGAAGCGATTAAAAATATATTCAGAATACCAGACTTAAAGAAGAAGGTTCTCTTTACTGCCTTTATACTGATTCTGTATAGAATGGGCTCTTTTATAGTCACACCCGGTGTAGACATAGAAGTGCTGAAGGGATTCTTTACTCAGCAAGAGAACACGCTTTTCAATCTTTTCAACCTCTTTGCAGGCGGAAACTTCGAGCGTGCGTCTATCTTTGCTCTGGGTATCATGCCTTATATCACGGCATCTATCGTTATGCAATTACTTGGCAGTATCATACCATTTTTTGAGAAACTAAAAAAGGAAGGTCCCGAAGGGCAAAAGAAGATAAACCAATACACCCGCTATGGTGCTGTGGTGATAGCTTTCTTCAACTCTATCGGTATGGCAGTATTTTTACTAAATGCAGGCGAAGGCGTGGTGACGATACCACAAAGCTTATTTATTTTTACTACTGTGATTTCTATGATTACAGGCACCATGGTGATCATGTGGTTAGGTGAGCAGATCACCGCCAGCGGTATCGGAAACGGTATCTCTATGATCATCTTCGCAGGTATCATAGCAGCCTATCCCGGTGGTTTTTTAAATATGTTTAATATGATCCGGACAGGTAATATGAAAGTGCTATCTGGCGTAGCTATCATAGCTATCATGCTAGGCGTGACTATGGCAGTGATACTCGTAACAGAGGCAGTTCGA
>WRIO01000262.1 GCA_009782695.1 Candidatus Cloacimonadota bacterium | reverse complement strand
ATCTATTCCTCTGAATACGATCAAGTAAATGGATTTGCAGAGATATGTGCTATCATTGAGTTAAACTGCTCTGGTTTGGTGAACATATCAGACAGTGAGCTTAGCAATGATTTAAACATTTTTGCAGAAAAATCTGATATCACCGGTTTGATAGAAGAAGCACTAGCAGTATTACAAAAAATCAAAAAACCACCAATCCATATATTCCAGTGGTTCTACACTTTAGCCTTCTTACAATTCCGGAGTGAACTATACCACTTGGCAAAAGATAATCTAAAATATGCCACAAAACTAAAAAAAGGACAAGTCCATAAGATAAAATTAGAGTTAGCACAAGCATCTATATTAGGTGTCAGCGGTCTAATAGACAAAGCACAGCAATTGTTTATCAAGATCGGAAATTACGATTTAAGTTTCGATATAGAAGTAGTATATATTGACAGATATGGGAGCTTTTTAATCCTAACGGGTAAAGAGGATGAGGCTATAAATTGGTATGAAAACTCCATACGGAAATTACTCAATTCTGAGCTATCTATGGATTCTTATGGTTTTTGCTCTATATGCAATAGTTTAGGTGTGTTATATAGCAAAAAAAAGATGTATCCAGAAGCCGAAAAATATTTTTCTATATGCATAAAAGAAAGCCAAAAAATCAACTTCAATAGGATATTAGGCATAGTATACAACAATATAGGAGAGCTGACCTTAAAACAAGGAGACACAAAAACTGCTTATGAATATTTTCATGAAGCAGAAAAAATTTCTATCAGCGTGAACAATATAAGTAACTTAGCTATGACATATAAAAATTATGGCGAAATAAATATCAAAATAGGTAATTTTTTAAAAGCAGAGGAATATCTGATCCAAGCGAAAAATATGCTACAAAAGATGCAGAATTCAAAGGGTATAAACCTGTTCTATACAAAAGATTATACCCCAGTAGTAAACGAAAAAGACCCTGTAGAAGTCCATAATGCGAGAATACAAGTGATAAACCACAATCTTGCCTTGACCAAAAATAAGATTTTAAATTTTTACCATTATTACGATTTTATCAAAAAAGAATATCCCGAAGTCTTTGAAAAAAAAGCTCTCAGTGTCAACCCACTGCTGAAAAGTTATATTTTTTACCTTTTTGAAATAGGTGACAGAGAGCAATTAGAAACGATACTATACAGTAACCTAGACTATTCAAAGACGAAAGATGAAGACTTTTATTACCAAACACTCGCCTTTATTGCGATCTTAAAGAAAGATTACAGGACTGCCATCGTAAATATTAAAACAGCTCTGGAATATGCTCATAAATCAGCAAGTGAATACTCAGTGACGATCATAAATATTTACCTAGCAAAGTATTATTGCTTAAACAACGAGATAGAATTAGCAGCGAAATGCATAGAAAATGCAGAGACTTACATAGAAAAGAATAATTACATTTATTGGGACATCTTTAAAAACATAGTTAGATTCAGAATAAACCTCTTGCAACCCGAGATTCCTTTACGGGAGATTCTAAAAAAAGCATTTCAAATATTACCAATAGTTGTGCAAAATAAATATTTTTTATATGAGATAGAGATATATAACATCATTACTCATATTTACTTAGAATTGAAAGCTACCAGATTAGCACAAACGTTCCATGATAAATATGCAGAAAAAATTCGATTCGCAATCAGAAATTTACCTGAAGTTACACAAAAATTATATTTGAACAACAAAAAAATTAACTCAAAAAATATACACGATTTCTCCCTTTATAATATCGCAAACCGCAAGTCTATCAAAACTCAAGAATGGAGTAATGAAATTTTACAACTGCTTAGACTACAAGATGCAGATAGAGTAAAATTCTTCTTAGACTTGAAGATCAAAGAATACTTTGCTCCCAGTGCTTATGCCATCATTTTATTTGACTCGGCTGATTTCTCATTGCAATCTTTGAACCCTGCAAGATACAATGTGTATGTTCAGCATAATTTTGATTTTAACATATTGAATCAAAAAAGCTTAAAAACGAATATAGTAAAAGCTATCGAAACAAATTCACTCATAAATACAAAAGTAAATAATTCGCACACTATCATCAGCCCGTTTATTTTAAAGCACTCCAAAATAGGTTTTTGGGTATTACAAGATAGTGGAGAGATGGCTTTTCAAAAAAGTGAAATAAAGATGATAAACGATTTTAACCTACACCTTTCTATTATGTTGATACGGCTAGTGGAGTTTGATGAGGTAAATCATAAAATCATATTGATGAAAGATTTGATGGATATCACGAATAATATGATGCAAACATATAGCATAGAAAGGCTAGAGCACGCTTTTATCCATAATCTAATAAATGTAGTAAATGCTAAAAGAGGGTTTTTAATAAAAAAGGACAGGGCTGGAAACTACTACTTTGCTGTAGCTCTGGACTATGAAAATAACCTGCTAAAAAACCCCACTGATTTTAGCCAATCCACTGTGAGCGAAGTGCAAAAGAACAAGCTACCTATCTTTATAGAAAATACACTTTACGAACCCATCAGCAAATACTCTTTGCTGATGACAGAAAGTAATATTACTTCTATCTATTGTGCTCCTATTTTGATAAATAAGGACATATATGGGGTGATTTATTTGGATAATTTGGGACAACTCGAGTCCACCATAAAGATAAATCATGAAATGATGGAGATATTTCTCACACATGTCAGTTTAGCTATAAACAATGCCAAGACTTACCAAGACTTGATGGCAAAAAACTGGGAATTACACACCATAGACACTATGAAAAACGATTTTATTACCATAGTATCTCATGAACTAAACACCC
>WRIO01000261.1 GCA_009782695.1 Candidatus Cloacimonadota bacterium | reverse complement strand
CAATTTCACTTGCATATCAAGCGGATATGCTTCAAACTCAACCATAGTTACCCTCCAAAAGATAAGCTATCAAAGTTTTTATGAGAGCAAATTTTGTCAACTAAAAAATTGTAAGGGTTGACATTTAACTATAATATCAGATATATTATAATGATTTTCATGGTTAAGGTAATCAATGTTAGATTTTATTAAAATGACCAACTTATCAATGTTATTTGAGCAGACTATATGGTGTATCCCAGTATTATTAGCAGCAAGTATAATATTTTTGAAGAAGATAATAATATTATTATGATTTGCAAAAATATTCATCTGAAAGAAAGTCACTTATGTTTTTTCTACTTTTTTCTTGACAAAAAATAGTAGATTTTAAAAATTGTTTTGTATCGAAAAATTAAAGAATTACGGGGGTGATTATGAATATAGGGATACATATCACGCATGAAGCTGCAAAGAAGATAGGCGGTATCGGTTCTGTCTTGTCTGGAATATGCACAGCAAAAACATATCTAAAAAGTTTTAATCGGACAATCTTTTATGGTCCTCTTTTTGACGACCGTAGCAACCCAAATCATGAGGAGAGCATAGCAAAGGAGCGATTGGGTGGTAATGCAAAGGTGCTTTTTTCTTCGCTTGATTACATCAATGACACCAAATATGGGTCTTTTTTTGAGGAACTTATTCGGAAATATAATATCGACATAATTTACGGTGAAAAGGTCTTGTATGATGAGATAGATGTCAAAAAAAACAATGTGGTCGAGATCCTACTCATCGGGGTGAAATATATGAACAAAGAATTGCTAGATGTGTTTAAATTCCAGCTGTGGGAGAGCTTTCGATTCTCCTGCCAGCCTTTTGAGAACGATTGGGACTTCGAGCAGTATTTACGCATAGGGGTGCCTTTCCGAGAGATTACCGACAGGTTTTTTGACGAACCAACAAAAAAAGATACTAAAGCTATCTATTTTTCACACGAATATATGGGTATAGGCTCGTGTTTAGCTATCACATTGAAAAAGAAACCTCACGAACAGACCTATTTTCACGCTCATGAGATCTCCACAGCTCGTGCAGTGACAGAGAAGTTGACTTGCCATGACATAGCTTTTTACAATTATTTAGAGAGAGACCTAAAGAATAATATCTCACTCGAAGAAAGGTTTGGTAGTCATAAGCAGTTTTCCAGAAATGAATTGATAAAGCTTACACCTCATTTTGACGGGGTGCTAGCTGTAGGCGATTGGGTAAAGAAAGAATATAAATACGTGGTTCCGAACTCTGACAGCAAGAAAGTTCATATCTGTTACAATGGCATACCTACACCGAATCATAGCTTTGAAGAAAAGGTTAAAGCACGCAAAAAACTGCAAGAATACTGCGAAAACCTTTATAATTTTACACCTGATGTCATCATGACCCATGTGACTAGATTAGTAGTAAGTAAAGGTCTCTGGCGAGACATAAATATGTGCGAGGAGCTAGATAAACAGTTCCGGAAAGACAAGAAAAAAGGCTTCTTTGTGATATTGTCTTCCTTGATCGGAAACGGCAGAACAGACAGCGAAGCTGCAGGTATGGAGAAAGAATACGGCTGGCCCGTGCTACATAAAGAAGGGTATCCTGACCTTTTGGAATACGAAAAAGAGATATGGGAAAGGGTGCAGCTCTTTAATGCAAAATCCAAATGGATAAAAGCAGTATTTATAAATCAATTTGGTTTTACACCAAATAGAGTGGGGGAGAGGTTACCTAAAAACACAACCTTTGCTGATTTCCGTTTAGCTTCTGATATAGAGTTTGGAATGTCTGTTTATGAGCCTTTTGGTATAGCCCAGATAGAGACGATACCTTTTGGTGGCATAGCAGTGCTGACTAGGGTTTGTGGCTCTGCCTTCTTGATAGAAAAAGCTTTCGCAGGAGAAAAGAAAAAACCATTTTATATAGTTGATTTCCATTATAACTCTACCAAAGAAGATATCACATCCAAAGACCTGATAAATGAATCTGCAGAATATAGAGTTACTTTAGAGCGCGAAAAGTTAGCCGAATGTGCTAATAAAATATACAAAACTATCCCAGTAAATGACGAGGAACGAAAAGAAATATTAGAAGTCTGCAAGAAGAATATGCACAAGCTTTCATGGGAAGAAGTAGTGAAGGATTTACCTTTTTTGAAGTAAATAAAGAAAATTATAGCGTTCTTTACTGATGAGTGTTTTATCCGTCCCATTGGTTAAGGGGAACTCCTCTGTTTTTTTAGATTTGGCATAAGGTTTGCAATTTACACAAATGCTTACAGCGATGCTCGATTCGTGGGGTATTGCTTGTAGTAGTTTTTTGTTCAGGAGATACTGTTTTGGATATTATTATTACGATTTTAGCACTTGGTTTGCTAGTTTTTATACACGAATTAGGACACTTTTTTATAGCTCGATATTTCGGGGTCAAAATAGAGACATTCTCTATCGGCATTGGTCCAAAGATTTTTAAGTATGAATACAGTGGGACTGTTTATGCCATATCGGCTATCCCCTTAGGTGGCTATTGTAAAATGAAAGGGGAACATGCCGAGGAAGGGCAAGAACCAGAAATAGACAGCTTTTTTGCTAAAGAATGGTGGCAGAGACTAATGATAGTGTTGGCAGGTCCTTTTTTTAATTTGATTTTGGCATGGATACTAATAATGCTCTCGTTTTATATAGGTCATGCATACAGTGATCTTAGTCCGGTTATTTACACCGCTCAAAGCCCTTATGACCAGGTCTTCGTGGAAGGTGATAAGATTTTGGGTGTAAACAGTCAAAGTGTTCAATCATACACAGATATTTTTAAAAATATCAAGG
>WRIO01000260.1 GCA_009782695.1 Candidatus Cloacimonadota bacterium | reverse complement strand
TGCAATGTGTGGGTGACTCGAATATAAGGTTTCAAGAGGATGCCTTGCGTATCTTACGAGCATTGCGTTTTGCTTCTATGTATGGTCTGCAAATAGAAAGCCTAACAGTGCAAGCCATTTTTACTCATAAAGAGCTGCTAAAAAATCTATCTGCTGAGAGGGTATTTAAAGAGCTATGCAAGACTCTGCTAGGTAATAATATCCGTGATATTTTGCTAGAATATGCTGAAATATTTTTTGTTTTTTTACCAGAGCTGGAAGCCATGAAAGATTTCCCTCAAAATAACAAAGCACATATTTTTGATGTTTATAGACACACAGCAGAGACAGTTTATCACGCAAAAGCAGACATCATCATACGCCTAACTATGCTCCTGCACGACATCGGTAAACCGCAATGCCATAAAAGAGAGGCTGACTTTGACCACTTCCCAACCCACCCAAAGGTTAGTGCTGAGATAGCCAAAAACATACTCACTCGGCTCAAAGCAGACAGCTATACTATGAAAACGGTTCTTATATTGATAGAAATACACAACCTGAAGCTTTTCCCAGAAGCAATAGAGCTAAAAAAACGACTCCGAGATCTTGGTCCGGAGCTACTTTATCAGTTGGTAGAGGTGCAAAGAGCAGATGCTAAGGGTAAGTCCGATATTGCCAGGGAGAAGATACTAGCGCGGTTGCAAGCGGTTACAGCTGTTTTAGATGAGTTGATGAGCCAAAAAGCCGTGTATAGTTTGAAAGATTTAGCTGTGACCGGTGAGGATTTAAAGGCGTTAGGTATGCAATCAGGTAAAGAAATAGGTCAGATGCTAAAAGATATCCTCGAGCTAGTAATAGAAGAAAAGATAGCAAATGACAGAGATAAAATACTAGCAATGGTCAAAGTGCATTTGTAGCGGAGAGCCTCCGGCTCTCCATAGCAGGTATCCGTAGGGAACTATGCCTAGCACAGCGAACATCGTTCCGTCTGATATAAAAAACATCATTATTTTATAAAAATCGGAAGGATGTTCGCTCACAAGCTCGCTAGGCATCCTTCCCTACGAAGCTTTCAAAATCGGTATAAAACCCCGACTGCTTGGGTGTAATCCAGATATTCGTGGGTTTGCACAGCATAAGAAACAGATATATCTTTTATCTTTACAGACAAGCCTGCTGACAATTGATTTGGGTGATTTACAGCACCTGTGGACAGATGTAAACCCTCATAAATCTCTTGTTTTACTGCTATAGCATACCGTATATCAAAATCTTTTTCTTTCTCAAAACTAACCCCAAAGGCGGTTTTGTCAAAGGGTGTCACTGCACATTCGTATTTGAAAACACTTGGCAATTGTATAGTTTTATTGGCAGTTTGCGTGATATTGCTATAGGTAACCCCATGAGTGAAAATGCTGTTTTGCCAGATAGCCCCGATATTTCCCGTGCAGGCGGTGATAGTATCATAGCCTTCAACAGCGTGATGATAAAGCCGGACATTGCCGCCCAATATAATATCGTGGATATCATAAACGTAGCCCGCATAAAAGGTTTTTTCAGAAATAAAATCTTGCTGTAAAGCTATGACACCGGCGGAAAACTGCTGGGTTTGGGTAGCTAAACTAAAAACATTTAGTCCCGTAAAACCAAAGGGATTGCAATGGTTTATGGCTAAACCAGAGCTTTTTGTTGCTGGCTGAAAAAAGGCTGCTGTTGGGGTGTCTGCGAGTAAGTAAATTTCGGAGACAGATATGATTTCTGGTGCTGTGTGTGAGTCTATGCCGAAGGAATATAAAGAAAAGAAAAAACTAATAAAGACAAAAATAAAAAGCCAATTTCTGGTCATAATATCACGGGTAGATAGGGCGAACTATATAAAGAAACAAATGGTGCAGAAGAGGGGACTTGAACCCCTATGAGCTTGCGCTCACTAGAACCTGAATCTAGCGTGTCTGCCAATTTCACCACTCCTGCATTGCTAGTGTTATTTTTTAAAATATAGCTTTTTTTGTCAAGGATAAAAAGTAATCTTACCCCTACAATGGGCATTGTTCCCTGTAATGTTTACTTCCCAAAAAAGTCGTTAAAGTCTTTATTAAAGCCACCGGTTGTGACCCATTTTTCTGCGTTTGAGATTACTTTTTGTCGTGCTTGGGTTTTGGTGAGGTCGCCTATTCTATCAGAAAATGTATTTGAGAATATCTCATTGCCATTACTGTCTGTAAAAGAATAATTTATCGTGAACATAATATACTCAAACTGCGTGTTGGTATAGGTAAGGTCTTCTGTATGCAAAGAGGCTCGAAGAGAATAATTGTGGTTTCCTGTTTGGCTTGTTTTAAAACCTTTGCCATTAAAATAATTCGTAAAAGCCTTTTGCAGTCGGTTATTTTCGTCACCCGTTACATTTACACTGACAACTATGTCTTTTTTTAGCTCATACTTTGCCAGTATAGCGTTTGCGCTCCCATAAGAGAGCTTCATAGAACTCATAGCGGGTGATAAAATCGAACGAATAGTATGCAAGTCATCTGTTAGAACTGCTATATTATGAGCAAAATATATTTTTTGTTGTCTTTCGAGTAGGTCACCTTCGTTTGCCGATTCGAGCAAGGTGGCTATATTCTCTTCATTTTCATTAATCATGATGTTGTAACGAAGGATATTTTCCGAGCGATTCATACGAGCTATAGCGTGAGTCTCTTTCGAGACAGGGTCTGTCCAGCTTTCCACTATCAGTCCTATAATCCCTCTTGTGTTCGAATTGCGATATATTTCATTAACATTTTGGGTCATGCGTTCAAAGTTATGTTTGTTTCCTGATGACGAGCTTGCCATCTGTTCGTTTATCTGCTCATTGACCTTTGA
>WRIO01000259.1 GCA_009782695.1 Candidatus Cloacimonadota bacterium | reverse complement strand
CAAAATGCTCGAAATTGATAATTCCATCTAAAACTTCGACTATTGGAATTTCAATGATGTAGGTATAATCATACATAAGGGCTTCGTATACACTACCACTGTCTGTTACAACATAAGTTCTGATAATATTATCGCTAAATTCGGATTTAAACCAAACTCCATATACTGTCCCAAGTACTGGTGATAATTCCGCAGAAAAAGCAATATCAAGCAAAACTAACAAATTCTCATAGAAAAACGATTCTGGATAATTTTCTTGTATAACAGAAACAACCTCTAAATTACTTGGGTCAGATATATCCCCATAATGTATAACTTCTGAAAGGTTTCTGATTACAGTAGTTTTGGCTTCTCTAGGATTAGATCTGTGCTTGATTAAATGGAAATTTACTTCCATATAACCCTCATCTTCTGGTGTGGTTATTAGATGACTTACTGGGTTACTATTGCAGCTTAGTAATGCCCCTAATAGTATGATAGCTAATATTACTATCATCACATTATTTTTATTCATACTCTTTTTCATAATTCCTCCTTAAAGTGGTATGATGCATCGACTACATAGAAACTAACAAGGTATTCTGTGTCGTGCGGGTTTAGATTTGCACCAGCAGTGTCGGTGTTCATCGCACATACATTTTGGCTGGAGAAATCTTGGTCTGTGGTCGCGATAATGGGATTTGCGACAGTAAGACCAATTATGCTACTTATCACAACCTGTGATAGCAGCAGCAAGAAAATAAATGCTTTATTCATTTTTCTTACTACTTTCTTTTTTTATTTTGTAGTAATTCATTTGTTTTCAGAATTAAAAGTTCTCTGATAGTTATGTTCTTTTTTCTGTTTTTTTTGATATTTTTGGCAATTTTTGCGTATAAAAACCAATGTCATTTTTTACCTGATTGTTGCTCTTATTTTGATTTATTCCACTCTATACAGTTTTTATAGATCAATATACGGAAATCTTTCTACTCATGGTGCAAGTTATTTTATCTCTGTTTTTCTGTCAAGAGAATTGTTTTACAAAATATAGGCTAACTCTAAATTAAACCTTCTAAATGGGTAATATCCTGCCATAAATATGCCAAATTATACAATTTTTGCTTGACAGTTTTACTATATAATATATTATTACTTGCATAAAATAATAGCAGGAAACTATGAAAACAGGAAAGATTGTAAATATCGAATGCAAATGTGGTAAGCTTCTGTTTCGTTATTTCAAAGCCGGAAAGGGTAAGATCATAAAATGCTTTATCGGCAGAATGGAGAATGATCTGGTAGGGCTGGGTAAGTTACCCACTTTTAGCAAACCATGTTGCCCTGATTGCGGCAAGGAGCTGGGCATCATCATGATGATACACGGAGAAGTAGCAATAAAGCTGAATCAAGGCACTATCAAACCTGTGCGAGTATGACGCTTTGTCACTTTAAATATACACTTTTTTATTTACAAAATAATTCTGTCATTTTAAATAGACATACAGAATCATTTTTTTAACCTACATTTTACACTGAGTTTACCCTATCTACTTTTTTGTTTATATTCATAACCAATCATATTATATACCTTTAACTACATTTCACAAACCCCATATTTCCGATTGGCACGGTTATTGCTCTTAATACCAGCAAGAATAAAAAGCGAAAATCGCACAAGGAGGCTTCGATGAATAAGCAACGCAAACTAATGATAGTGTTGTCAATAATAGTTTTCGGCATAGTAGAGCTTATCGGGAACCAACTGTCAAAAAATATAATAAATATTATGGAGAAAAAATGAAAAAAGAACAAAAATTAAACGCAACCCAGATTCAAGGCAAATATTTGACCTTCAATCTAATGAACGAGTATTATGGTGTAAATGTAAAATCTATCTTACAGATAGTGGGTATTTTAGACACTTCTATCACAAGTGTCCCAAACTCACCTCAGTATGTAAAAGGTGTGATAAATCTACGGGGTAAACTAATACCCATCATAGATTTAAGAAAAAAGTTCAACCTACCAGAACAAGAATACACCGACAAAACTAGCATAATCATAAACAGATTAGTAACTGATAAAGCTGAGCTTTTTATCGGAGTGATAGTGGATAGAGTGATAGAGGTGCTCGATATACATGCACCCGAGATAGAAGAAACTCCCGCATTTGGTGTAGACTTTGATGTCGATTTTATACTGGGTATGGGTAAGGTAAAAAACAAGGTGGTCACTCTGATAGACATAGAAGAAGTCCTCACAAACGCCAGTATCAATGCCACCCTACCTCCCGTAGCACAACATCACGAGAATATCGCCTGCCCGGCTTGAAAAGTAAAAAGTTTATCCTCACAAACGGAAAGCAGCCTAGAATTTACCGATACAATTAGACTCTTGTATCGACTACTAGGCTGCTTTTTTACTTTTTAATATTACGAAGTCTATAACAGCATATAATATATAAAGATACAGCAGAGAGCAAGCAAGGGGGCTCGGACAAGGTCAGACCTTCTCCGAGTTCCCTTGCTTGCTCCCTTCTCAAACAGCATACAATATAAGACGATACGAGACAAAAATAAAAAATATTTTCCAAGGATTGATTTTTCGTAGGGAACAGCCTAGCGAGCTTGCGAGCGAACATCGTTCCGTTAGGTATTTAATACCGAACTATATATTATTGAATCGGAACGATGTTCGCTACACAATCCGTCCGAAGGACACCATAATATGTAACTTGTCTTTTGGAACTAGTAATTCCTACGCAGTTGGTAATAGCATCGTTCCCTACGAAAAAAATCAAAACCGTTTTTTTTCTTGACAAAAATAGCATAATAAAAATAATTGTTTTATTAAAAAATCATAAAAATAAATTGGAGGATAAGAATGGCTAAACAG
>WRIO01000258.1 GCA_009782695.1 Candidatus Cloacimonadota bacterium | reverse complement strand
TATTTGTTCGGTGGAGGTAGCAGTTCCTTTGTATACTATTTCTATATCAAAACCTATCGACTTTTTCCAATTTATATATGCTAATAAATCATCTTCTGGCGGGTTTAATACATTATGAGATAGTATCATCATAGAGGGCTTTTTATATTGTAATTCGCTTAGATAGCTAGAATCATAATTCGCAGCTAAATTTCTATAAGAAGGTTCAAAAGCCTCTGATATGCTTGAAGGCATCTCTATTTCCCCTATACCGTTTATAGAAAAACTAGCTGAAGTGATGATAGATATGGTTTCTAGACCATCTACAAATAAATCTATGAAGACACTGTATCCTCTCATTTCTTTAAAATAAAAATCTTGTTTTATATATATGAGGTCACTTTCTGTTTTACTTTCAGATTTTAGATACTCTCCTTCTCTATTATATATACCTATCGTCATTTTATGGATATCTAATGTAGCTTTTGCGGAAGGAATAGCAAACGTTTTTAGCAGGGCAGGTAAGCTCTCTTCGGCTAATATATCTATAAAATCTGGTAATCGTGTCATATCTAGCTCATAGCTATAATCGACCCTTTGATTATTTGTGTTTGCACTCTCCACCACACATCCATTTATTATTTTTTGGATAGATGTGCCATATTGGTTCTTAAATCCGGTATACTCTGTGTCATCGAATGCGAACAAAAATATACTAGATACTAATAAAATGGGTATTATGAATAGTTTTTTCATAATTAATATTCCTCTTTTTCTATAAATTTTTCCTTAAAAATGTAAAAAAGTCAAAAAAAAAATCAGCACTTTTTTGTCAACTTTTTTTTAGAGTAAGTCAAATTTGTTTCGTAGGGAACAATCTGTCGAAACGAACATTGTTCCGTAATATTTCTTACAAAACAAGGTTTGCTTCGCATGATCGAAAATTATTCTGGATTCTTCACTTCGTTTAGAATGACGGCACAGGGGTGTTTAAGAAAGTTAATTCCCCCACAGTGCGGAGATATGTGGTGCTCTCCGCTACTATATCTTTTTTATATATACTTTTTAATTATTAAAAAAATGAGTAAAAAACACTTGACAAAAAAGGCTCAAAAAAATAATTGTATTCTCGAAATTTTATAAATTCTATTTAGGAGAAAAAAAATGAAAAAATTAACATTTTTATTATTAGTCTGTTTTTTAGCGACTGGCTTCTTGTTCGCAAACCAAGAAACTTTCGTAGCTGAGACAGGCAACCCTTCAGTAAGGAACACCAGATATGACGCAGAAGTCATTTACTGGCAAGATACTTTCGAAGGCGAGCAAGACGACTGGGTGTTCGTGGATGATGGAGCAGCTGCTGCAGAACACAACTGGCACTTAACAAATGCTACATTCTTTAATGAAACAGCTGGTGGCTACAGCTGGTGGATGGGCGACCCCACTTACGGCAATCAGAATGGTGGCTACACAAATGGTCAACTGCTATTCCTGACAACTCCACCTGTGCAAATCACAGCAGGTGCTAGCACATTGACTTTCAGAATGAAATACAGTATGGAACCTTATGCTGGTGCTGATCCGCCTTGGGACGGATGGGACGGAGCAAATGTTCGTATTTCTACTAACAACGGAGAAACTTGGACACATTTAGTTCCAACCTCTCCAGCTTACACTTGCCAAAATATGTATGGTTTCATCTACAACAATGAACCCGGTAACTACAACCCTGGTTGGGGCGGCACAAATGCTAACTGGCAAACTGCAACTTTTAACCTAAGCACTTATGTTGGTCAAACTGTCCTTATCCGCTGGGCATTTGGTTCAGACCCTGCTTCTTGCACCCAAGATCCTGGTAATGCAGGCTGGTTTGGTATAGTTATCGACGACATCAGTGTAGGAAATTTTAATGAAAACTTTAATGATGGACAAGCTCATGGAATGACTATTTCAGCTGGTAACCCTGCAGGACAATACTGGCATATCGCTACTGATGGCGATGCACCTTCACCATCTCATGTGCTTAAAAATCAAGATCAAGAAACTGGTTTCCATGCTCCTGGTCTGAAAAACTTTGCTTATACTCCTACTATCACACTGCCAGATGTCGGGGCAATGAAAGTTGACTTTATGATAAAAGGTGATTTCTATGATCCAGCAGGCAGCGGCAATAGTAATCATATCCGTGTAGATATCTCCCCAGACAATGGAACCACTTGGTTCTATATGTCCAGTCAAGATGGCAGTGGCACAAATTATATCTATATCATGCCAGCGACAGGGCAACCAAATTACGCTTGGTTCTCCACCATATCTTATGGCTTTGGTAATGACTGTATGTTGGAGCATTACGCCGGACAAGATGTAAAATTCAGAATAGGCATGATAGCAGGGCAATCCACACCTAGAGTAGGTATTTCTATTGACAATTTTACTGTATTCCAACTGCTTGATTTACCACCTGCAAAAGAACTCGCGATGTCTGTAGCTAATAGACAAGTCACTTTAAACTGGCTTGACCCGCTTCATTGTGAAGTCACCCCGCATTGGTTCTCACATGCTAGTGATGACATAGGCTTTCCTATATACTGGGATACTGAAGTACCTCACACCAGAACAGTAGCTTTAAGGTTTAACCCTGTTCAATTGTCCAATCTCAATGCAAACGGCGGTCTTTTAACTAAAGTTGCTTTTGCAGCAGGTAGAAACTCCACAGACCAGTTTACAGTAAAAGTATGGCGTGGAGGAACAGGCACAGGTATACCTGGAGAATTACTAGCATCGAAAGTCTATACAGGAGCATTTCAACCTCAACAATGGTTAGAGGTAACTCTCGATGAACCTATAGAGATATCCTTTGGAGAAGAACTACGCTTCGGATATGAATTTTCGACAATTGCAGGT
>WRIO01000257.1 GCA_009782695.1 Candidatus Cloacimonadota bacterium | reverse complement strand
GAAAGGGTAATAATTCTATTGGTGTCAGGACAAGTCTGTCATAAAATGTGAATTTCACTACACGCATTTCATTTGTTGCTTTATAGCCTGATGAAATATATTCTTTGATGTCGTTTGCTCGCACAGGCCCATAAACCACTTCATAGCCAGATTGTCGCTTTATCTCATGAGCACTTACGCCTGTTGCCCCAAGCTGTGGTAAAATCAACTTTTTATGTGCAACAAATTCAGACAATCTTGATGTCTCAATGCGATGTAGTAGTTCAGCAGTTCCAAATGTGCCTTTACCCGCTGCACACCACACATTGATGCCCTTAGTGTCTAATATCAAAAGCCAGCAATTCAGTCCCACAAGGTGCTTTCGTAGAACATCAAAGGTAAGTTTATAATTCGCACTAACCAAAACAGGAGAGTCCTTATCAGGTTCGCCAACAGAATAAAGCCCAGGTTCGACTTTATAATCCATTCGACCGACACCCCAACGGGCTTTCCACCCACCAAAATAATCTTTTAGCGATAGCATTGTAGATGTGGCTGATATGCCACCACTACAACAATCCAATGTCATCGTTCCACAAGTAGACTCACCTGAACAACAACAATTCGTATTATTTTCCATACATTTTACCTCAACATTAAATTATAATTCGTCATATTTTTAAAAACCCATATTCATATATCTTTGGCTCAATTTGTCGTGCCAGCTCTTTCAGTTCCATTCTAAGTTTTCTAATCAAATCATTATATTTTTCATCATCACTACTACTGTTCATGCGACCTTTATCATCTCTTCCTTGAAAATGCTCTCTTATATCGTAAAATGATGCATTCACATTACATTTCGGTTGAAAATGATAGTATTTCCATAGCTCTTTACCTGCCGAGAAAACTACTTGAGCTTGCTCTGAGAATTGTAATGGACTATTTTCTGTAGGCTTCGAATCATTTTCAAATATTGTTATCTGTTTTAACTCACTTTTGACTTTACCTGTCATGAAGTCTGTCATAAAATGGCTATCAAAACTATCTTTTGCAGTGACTTCTTTTTCTGTAAATGGTATCCAATTGTTTATTCCATGCTTTGATGAAATGGTATTACTATTACTAAAAAGTGAATATATTAAGCAATTTGAATGAAATTCTTTATCTATTTTCCAATCGTCATCAGGGTATAGAAATTGGTCTCTGTCATTGAGCCATGTAGCAGAGATGATATGACGAGCTGAAAGATATATTACTACAGGAATTAGGTTATCTTTGCTTATCCAAACTCCACGAGGTTCTGGCATTTGATTTTTATGATTTATTAAATACACCATCTTATTATTTTGAAAATCATTTCGATTTGTCCCTGCCATAAAACCGATATAGTCATTTCCTGTCTTGAATGATGTTATCCATTTATTAATGTATTGACTCTTATCATAAGCTCTGTATGTTTTCTCTCCGATATAGTTTCCCTTACTGTCGTAAACATCAGATTGGATTTCCTTGAAACCCTCTTTTTTACTTGAATCCCATATTTTAAAACCAATCGGAAAGTTTCCTTTCACATTATCAAAAGTATTTGCTGGAGCTATAAACATCTTTTCCAGTCGTGTATGAAAGAAATCACGAAATTGGTTAAAAGCAGAGCCTTGCAGGGCTTTTAATGTAGAAAACTCCGCAATCTTGCAACCTTTGATTTCTTGGTATATTCTTGTAAGGAACTGAATAAATAGTTCTCGACCAGCAGTTCCAAGCAATGATTTATATTTACTATGAGTTTGAGATAAATTTACTCCGACTTTACTTTCACGAAAGAGAGTAGTACCCGTTTCTGCATACGGTGGGTTAATATAGATAATCAACTTTTCAGGTGTTTCTTTGATAATCTTTAACAGCTTAGATGGTAATTTATCGAATTCATCATTTAAAAAGTCAAATTGAAATATATGTTCTTTCAGTAGATTAGCACCATTTTCTATTCTTTCATGAATTACATTTACATCAGCTTTATCAAGCGTAGAACCATATACTCTATATTTTTCTGTTAGTCCAACAAGCATATTTCCTGTCCCACACGCACAATCCCAAATATAGTATTCTTCCTGCCAATTTTCACCGAATACATCAGCAATGTATTTTTGAGATAGTTCCACCCAAATTTGCGGAGTAAAGAAGGAACCTTTTCGCTCTCTTATATCCTGCGGAACGAGCAAGTCTCTGCGTTCAAGTATAAATTCACGATATTCCTCTCGTGGTGGTCGTTCATACCTCGCCCAGAATAAATTATGAGCCTTTTGATTGTCGGTAAAATGGACTTCAGAGTAAGTTATTCTGCCATCAATCTTAATCTCTTTATCAAACTTGTAATATGTTTCTTTAAGTAGAACATATAGCTTATCTCCGAGAGTTTTATTATCCTCACTCATCAAATCTGCCAAATAGAAGTCTGCATCAAGATAACCTTGATTTTTAGCTTCATCCCATGTGAAATTAAGCTGTATCGTTGGTTTTACTTCTGTTAGCCATTTATTATATATTCCAATGAAATTATTCTTATTAATCTGTATTTTAGCAGTACCTGTCTTCCCAACTACAAAATTCTCTTTTATAAATGAGTGAAGCTCTGTTTCATCCTTTTCAAAGTTGAATATAAACAGCTTGTTGCCAATCATTTGCTCAAGCTTGTCATATATTAATCTAAATTCTTTTGTACCAGAATTTGAGGATGTCACATTCCAATTGAAGTCATTCATGTAGAATATCTCTTGAATTTCATAATACGGTACAAATGCTATTTTAACATTATCAAAGCAACCGATATAAGGAGGAGGCAGTATAGTGTCAAAAGTCCTTGCTTTTCCGATTGTGAGGATAAGTTGTGTCATCATCTCTGTTA
>WRIO01000256.1 GCA_009782695.1 Candidatus Cloacimonadota bacterium | reverse complement strand
TAGCTTGTTCACTGGTAGCATCTGCCAGTGATAGAGAGCCTGTGGATATTTCATTTGAAGCAGAGGTTATTTGATCTACTGCCATATCTACTTGGTTTAGTGATTCGTCTAAGTTTGCTACTGCTGTGTTTATATCAGAGGCGAAAGTATGCAAGTCACCTTTGTAATTACCTGTGATACGAGCGGTAAGGTCTTTATTTGCAACCTTTTTCATGACATCCATAGCTTCATTCATAGGTATAGTGACAGCATCGAGTGTGCCATTAAAACCAGTCATAATTTCTGCGAATTTGCCAGAATGTTTGCTGACATCAGAGCGTGATTGCAGCCTACCTTCCATAGCTTCATGAGAGACATAATAGACATCTTCATAAAG
The DNA here is from genome assembly GCA_009782695.1 of Candidatus Cloacimonadota bacterium. Lineage (GTDB taxonomy): Bacteria > Cloacimonadota > Cloacimonadia > Cloacimonadales > WRIO01 > WRIO01. The sequence goes on along the minus strand of WRIO01000256.1, from coordinate 2,515 downwards.
CCCTTTGATACTGCTAATCATAGTGTTCATAGCTGAGGAGAGCATACCTACCTCATCTTTTGAGGATATTTGGAGCTCGACATCTATGTTACCTTGTGATATAGAGTTAGCTACTTCTAAGCATTTTGTAACTGGCCTAGTGATAGCCCGAGTGATAAACACTGCCAGCAAAATCCCCAGCAAAGTCCCTATCGCAAATATAGTGACACCCATCTTTACACCAGTTGCCAGCTGACCTATTACTTGTTCTGATTCATGAGTGATGCTCTCTTCTGTAAACATAAGCAGGTGGTCCACCGCTGAGATATAAGCAGTAGCACTTTCTTCAAATGTTCCACCTAAAAAGGCTTCGTATTCATGCCAATCACCTGTTTCTTTAGCTGTCTCTATCAAGCTATTCGCTGTGGTTAAGCTTGCTAAAAAGGCAGGTCGATTTGTTAAAAAAGTCGCATACAGTTGCTTTTCTGTCCCTGTCAGCTGACTTTCGTCTATTGTTTCTTGATAATTCCTAACTGTTACTCCCACTTCTTTATGAGCGGTAGCTATTTTTTCTTGTTTTTCGGCTATTAGTGCTTTCTCGTGTGAACTGCTCAATACTTGATAGTAATAGATAGTTACTTCATTTACCTTATCTGCGATATTGCTGAGATAGATAGTGTGAGCCAAAGACACTTCTGCCAAATGCCTGATTTTTGTTTGAGCGTGCATGGTATCTTTTGATGCCAGCGTAGCTATGATTGCCATAATGGTCAGGATTATTGCAAATCCTATACCTAGTTTTTTTCCGATGCTAAAGTTATTTAACATTTTCTTTTTCCATCCTATTCGTTTTATTTTTTATGACTTTATAGAAAAGCAAAAACCGTGCCAATAGATTTAGACAATCTGTTAAAAGACTATATTGCAATATGTTATGTTTGATATGTTTTTTAGAATAGTGATTTTTTCACAGCGCTTTTTTTGCTAAAAAACTCTTTTTGTCACTAATGGATGACACCTTGTGTCATATTACTTTAAAAAGTGTCAAAAGTATGTGTGGCAAAATGGTTTTACTAAAAAATTTAGTAACAAATACCCCGAATATTGTTATACTATATATAAGAGAGACAAGGAGTATTTATGCCGAAGATCATAAACAGTAAAGAAGCAGCTGCCATGATACGCCCAAATAGCCGGGTGATGTTTGGCGGCTTTTTAGCAGTTGGTGCAGCCGATGAGATCATAGACGCCATAGTAGAAGCAGGGACGACAGGGCTACACGCTATCATCATAGCTAGTGATTATGAAAACAGAGGTTTTGGAAAATTGGTGGTAAAGAACCAGATAAAAAGTGCCCAGGCTTCACATTTTGGGACAAATAAGACCATCCAAGCACAAATGAACGCAGGTGAGATAGAGGTGGAGATGATACCACAAGGAACCCTGATGGAGCGGGTTCGTGCCAAAGGAGCTGGATTAGGTGGTATATTGACGCCGACTGGCTTGGGCACCATAGTAGAAAAAGATAAAGAAAAGTTCACGATAGCAGGCAAAGAATATCTTTTGGAAAAACCTATTTCTGCCGATTTCGCCTTGATTCGAGCTGCAAAAGCAGATAAATATGGCAATCTAGTCTATAATAAAACAGCTCGAAATAGCAACCCCATCATGGCTATGAGTGCAGATATCACTATAGCCGAAGTCGATGAGATAGTCGAAGAGCTAGATCCCGAAGAGATAGTCACACCCGGAATATTTATAGATTATATAGTGGTTCGGAAAGTATAGAAGGAGAAAAAATGGACAAAAATGATAAAAACTATAAAAGAGTATTGATAGGCAAAAGAATAGCCAAAGAACTAAAGGACGGCGACTATGTAAACTTGGGGATAGGCTTACCTACAGAAGTTGCGAACCATATACACGGTGATATTCGGGTGGTGATACAGTCTGAAAACGGGATACTAGGTGTGGGACCCTCGCCAGTTCCGGGCGATGAAGACGAAGACCTCGTAAATGCTGGTGGTGGCTTGATAACAGGAGCCCCCGGCTGTGCATACCTTGACTCATGTATGAGCTTTGCCATAGTGCGAGGTGGTCACCTTGATATGACTGTGCTTGGAGCCTTGCAAGTAGATCAAAAAGGAAACTTAGCAAACTGGTGGATACCCGGTAAGATGGTGCCAGGTATGGGCGGAGCAATGGACTTAGTCTCCGGAGCGAAGCAAGTAGTAGTCGCTATGGAACACTGCGACAAAGAAGGAAAATCAAAGATTTTGAAGGAGTGTAACCTGCCTCTGACAGCCAAAGAAAAAGTCACCCTAATAGTCACCGATATGGCAGTCCTAAAAGTCGAAAATGGGAAACTACGATTACTGGAAGTTGCAGATGGATATAGTGTAGATGATGTAAAAAAGGCTACAGAAGCAGAAATGATAATAGAAGGAGAGGTGCCTACCTTCGGAGTGTGAATATAAATTAGAAATTAGAAATAAAGTGTCCTACGGACGTTGTGCAATTCCCCATCAATTTGGAA
>WRIO01000255.1 GCA_009782695.1 Candidatus Cloacimonadota bacterium | reverse complement strand
TAGTTCATTGCTTTTCCCCTCTCCTGTGGAGAGGGGTGGCAGTAAATAATGACAAGTTACAAAGGACAAACTACAAGTCATTGGTATTTTGTCAGTTGTAATTTCCAACGAAGTTGGATGACGGGGTGTGGGAATGATATATGTTTGCAGGTAAAATTGCAGATTATATAAGTCGCCTTGCGTTTTTACAAAGTCAACAATAGAAAGAAATTCTGCCGAAACCTGCGTTTTGCTTTTCGTGAAACACAGGTTTTTACACGCAGTGTTTTGCAGGTAAAAATTATAGTGCAAAAAGTTGCGTTTTGACCTTCGCTTTATTTTGCGGGTAAGGTTTGGTGTGGGTATATTCGTAGGGAACGATGCCTAATGAAGTGAACATCGGTTGGTATATTTTAAATGTTATTGAGCCGGAGGCTCTCCGCTACACTTTACCGACTAGCTCCATTATCTTTTTTACTCCCACTACGGGAGTCATATCGTTTGAGATTATGTCTTGTAATATTTTCTCTATATTTATCTTCACTATGTCATCTTTATAGAACTGGTTTAATACTGCTTCATGCAGCATGCTCTCGAACCATACTTTTGTTTGCTGTTGCCTTCTATCCCCAAAAATTCTGGTGTTTTCTGTATAGGTGATGAAGTCTAGTATCACATTCCAAATGTCCTCTATGCCTGTGTTTTCCACCGCACTGCAAGTGTAGGCTTGGGTTTTCCAACCGGGTGTGGCATCGGCTAAATAATGCAGAGAGTTATTATACAGTGATTTTGCAGTCTCGGCTGTCACGATATTTTCCCCATCTGCTTTATTGATAAGGATAGCATCGGCAAGCTCTATCACACCCTTTTTTATGCCTTGCAGCTCGTCACCAGCACCAGAAATCAAGATCAACAAAAAGAAATCGACTATAGACCGAACAGTTACTTCACTCTGACCAACCCCCACAGTCTCTATCAAGATAACATCAAAGCCCGCTGCTTCGCACAGTAGCATTGTCTCACGGGTTTTTCTGCCTACTCCCCCTAAATTTCCACTCGAGGGAGAAGGGCGGATAAAGGCTTTATCAGATTTACTCAAAGTTTCCATTCTGGTCTTATCACCCAAGATGCTCCCTTTCGAAACGGTGCTAGAGGGGTCTATCGCCAATATCGCTGGGAACTTGCCATTGGCAATCAGATACATACCGAGTGACTCTATAAATGTGCTTTTCCCAGCACCAGGCACTCCCGTGATACCGACCCGAATAGATTTACCTGTATAGGGCATGATCTCTTTGATGAGGCTTTGAGCAGTGTCAAAGTGCTTTTCAGCATTACTCTCTATCAAAGTGATAGCTCTGGCAAGCACTGTCTTATCTTTCGATAAAATGCCTTCTTTATACTCTGACAGGGTCATCTCTGTTTTTTTTGGATTTTGTAGAACAGGGGCTTGCCCATAAGTTTCAGGTGGCATCACAGAAGATGCGAACTCTCGCCCTGCATTTTCGGGTGTCCATTCAGGCTTTTTGTTCTTGGTTGTCATACTATTTATCTGTTAAATAGACTTTCTTTTAAGGCTAAAAGCCCTTCTATGACAGCATCTGCAAAAGGTTTTTGAGAGATGTAGCATTGATTTGAAAATATATGAAATTTATGCAATGGAAATACGAGTTTATTGTTCCACCGAAGGTGATGTATCAAACTATCTGTGGTATTTTTGGGCAAAATTGCAAAATCTGAAAACTCACAAATCTCTTTATCATTGTAAGAGTCCATAAACGCTATCACGCATGCACTATTTTTTATCTTGTTTATCAAACTCCACTTCGATATATCTTTTGGTATAATATCGATAGCCACATTCGACCAAGTGACATAGAAATCATCTGCATAAGCAGTTTTTGAGAAATCTTTTTTTATTACTTCTACATAATCGGCTGGTGGCTTCTGCCGCTTATCATCACTTGTAAAAAGGGAGACCGTAGCCTCTCTTTTGCCAAAATACCGAACAAAAGGATAGCTCTGCCCAGTAAAAAAACTATGTAGATCTTTGGCAGATGCTAAAGCTTTATCCTCAACCTGATATGTTTTTACTCTTTTTTCATACAAGATACAGCCTGATTCCAAAACAAGCCCATCTATTAGCGCTAAAATATCTGCTGGTAAGTGCTTTTCCACAAAATCATAGTCATTTCCTGTGCAGACATAAAATGAGGCATAGCCTTCTAAACTTTTCATCAAGTGGATTAATTCTCGTGTCTGGGTGGCAGATATCTTCCACTGTTCGTCTAATAAAGTGCCATGCAAATCAAGGGCTACTATGTAATCTTTCATCGATACCATTTTTTATTTTGGCACTATTTTGTCAAGGATATTCGTGAATCATAGTAGCGGATAGCGTCTCGCTCTCCATTTCCAAATATTCCGTAGGGAACGATGCCTAGCGAAGCGAACATCGTTCCGTCATATTTGTCCGAAGGACACAAATATACCACGAATGTGGTAATAGCCCCGGTAGCCAGCAACCCAATGACAGCACTCCGAAGGGGTGAAACTATGTTACACCCCTTCGGGGTGAAGGAACCGTGTTTGGTGATATTGCTATTAAGCTTTTATCCCTTCGGGATAGGGTGGTGTGCTTCGCACGGATATAAGCGGAACGATGTTCGCTGCGCTAGTCATCGTTCCCTACAACACAACTTCGTTGGGAATTACAAATAACAAATGAAAAACACAAATGATGGTGTGCTACGCACGAGTATGAGCGGAACGATGATTACTACACAAACCGTCCGAAGGACTCCACTATTTATGATTTGACTTAACCACCCCGTCCGCTGGCGCGTACACCCCTCCAAATTGGATGGGAATTTACATCGTCCGCAGGACACCATTATTTATAATTTATAATTTATAATTT
>WRIO01000254.1 GCA_009782695.1 Candidatus Cloacimonadota bacterium | reverse complement strand
AGCCTGCCAGGTTCAAAGAGGCTCGTTGCCCTGCAGAGATTGTCTCTATATCCTCTCCATAAACTTCTATTTTGCGAACCTTTATCTCTCTATTTAGAGGGAGTGTGTAGAGCGGTTTTTTCTTTGTAAAAGTTCCGCTTAACACAGTGCCAGTGACCACTGTTCCCACTCCCTTTACAGTAAAAAACCTGTCTGGATAGTAGCGAAATGGTGCTGGTAAATTATATAACAGAGATAGGAATTTATCTTCTGTTCCCGGAGCAGGGTGGTTTAGCTCGCATAAAATCAGAGCTTTTAGCTTTTCTATATATTCGCTTTCAAAAATAGAAGTCTTTATGATGGGCGCATTTTCTAGAAAAGAGCCTCTTGTCTTTTCTTTTACCTCTTCGGTGGCATAAAACAGAGTTTCCTCATCTACTAAATCGCATTTGGTGAGCACTATCACTCCTCTGGGGACACCTAACACCTTTAGTATCTGTAAATGCTCATACGATTGAGGCATAAACCCTTCGTCCGCTGCTATGATGAACAGCACTAAATCTATACCGTTTATACCAGAAATCATAGTGTCTATAAAGTCTTTGTGTCCCGGAACATCAACGATACCCACATTCACGTCTTCGGATAGCTTCAAATAGGAAAAACCTAGGTGGATAGTGATGCCTCGAAGCTTTTCCTGTGGATGTGTGTCGCAGTCTTTACCAGTGAGAGCTTTTATCAGGCTAGTCTTCCCATGGTCTACATGCCCAGCAGTAGCTATAGTGTAATGATTTCTCATATTATTATTGCAGCAAATCCCACAAAGTCATTTGTTTATATGGTTTCGATTTATCATAAGTCAGCACATCTTTCATTTTATAAACTATATTGTGCTTTTTGCATTCCTCTTCGAAATATTTATATAGCTCTTTGGAATATAAGCTACTGCATGTGTAAGCCTGCTTATAAGTGCTCAAGTATCTTTCTTTGAGACCTGGAAAACCTAAGTCCAACTGGTCGAGGAAATATTCTTTCTGTCCCTTCCTCATAGATACAGCAAACCAGGGGATGATATACTTTGCCCCCGCAGAAGCTACAGAATAAACCGTCTCTTTGATATTAGTTTCGTTATCAAGTAGATAGGGTAAGACAGGTTGAAATAAAACACCAGTATAGATACCAGCTTGACTTAATACTTCTATTGCTCGCATTCTTTGTTCCGGAGATGGTGCTTTTGGTTCGATTTTATTGGCAATAAAATGATTACAAGTGGTGATAGTAATACTAATAGACAAAAATACTTTATTTATCTCTAATAACAGATCCAAATCACTCAATATCAAATCGCTCTTTGTGATGATATGAAAGGGAAATTTATGCTTTAGGATCACTTTTAGCACTTTTTCTGTCAGCCTGATCCGCTTTTCTGCTGGTATATAAGGATCGCTCATAGAACCGGTAGCAATAGTGACCTTTTTTCTTTTTTTTGCTAGCTCTTTGTCTAATAGTTCAGCAGCATTTCGTTTTATTATCAAGTCACTAAAATTTTCGATACCATAGCAGTCGCTTCTAGAATCACAATATATACAGCCGTGTTGGCATCCACGATACACATTGATATTATAGCAAACCCCGAACCAATCGGCAGGGTTACTGTTGCGGACTAGTATGCTTTTCGCATCGACAAACTCTACTTTCATATTTTTGACCGTCTATAAAACCTATCACTACATTGTGGCATAAATGCCTCAACTATTATTTAATAAAAATCTAAGAACCCACTGGTAAAACAGTCACAGAACTATGCCAAAAGCAAGTGTAACACAAATGGTGGGCGTAGACACCTATAAAGTTTATTCTCTGACAGAAAAATATAAACAGAAAAAATCCCGAGGGATAGAATATATTTTGTTTAAAAAATTATACTATTTTTTCCTTTTCATTTTGATAACAACTATCTATAAATAGGCACAAATATACCTCTATGGTAATGGATATGGACTCCTTTATCGTCATTTATATAAAATACTTGCTATTTTGCCTCACATATCGATAGCACAAAAGCTAGATCAAAAGCTTTTGTGCATTAAAATTATTCAAAGACCTTATAGTGGCAAACACGCCTACTAACAACACTGTAACTAAAACTACAGTGATACTGATATTTACGCTCTTCCTTGAAAATACTTTGTTTAACATATTACCCCCTAAAATTTTTGTTATGCAGGTTGATTCTGAATAGGACATTTAAACGGCTCGTTCTGTGTGGAAACAACCCCTTCAGTCTGAAGCTCGATATTTGTCAAAACCTCTTTCATATTTAGTAAAGAAACTACCTTATTCTTTACCTTTGCCATACCTAGAATAAAATGTGTGTCAAGGTCAACACCAAAAGAAGGTGTTTGTTCGATTTCTGCACTATGAATATCGAGCACTTCCAATACATTATCTACGATGATACCTATATACAGCTCAGACTTTTCGGTTTTCATCTTGATGATTACTATACTGGTTCTTTCGTTGTAATCTTGTGCAGGTAGCTTAAACCTTAACCTTAGGTCTATTACAGGTATTATTTTACCTCGTAGGTTTACCACCCCTTTTACAAAATGCGGAGTTTTGGGTATTTTTGTGATAGCAGTATCAGTGATACCGATGATCTGCAAAATCCAATCTACGCTAACCCCATAAAACTCTTCCATTAGATTAAAAGTGAGGTATTTCCCTTCTATCTCTAATGTATCGGCTTTTAAATCTTCATTCATTTTGACTCCTTGTTATTTTTTTTCCATATCCATTTTATTTCTCTTTCTTTAAAACTAAAGAAAACTAATTATTTTTTTAAAGGTTATTTGTCAAGAGAAAATTTCAAAAATAAAAAAAAGTAACAAAACAAAAAGATTTTGATATTTACCCTCGACCAGAATG
>WRIO01000253.1 GCA_009782695.1 Candidatus Cloacimonadota bacterium | reverse complement strand
TAAGTAAGCCGATGAAAATTTATGGTATAATTCTAATGGAGGAAATTTATGGAAACAAGCAAAGAAAAATATATGGTAATAGATATTGAGAAATTTAGTAAAGAGCAAACAGAAAGAAATAATCAAGCAATTAAAAAAGTCCTTCTTTTTGGCACGGCATTTTTGGCTGGTAGCATTATTTTTGGACTTGATACTAAAGAACAAATACAAGAAATGGTCAATTGGTGGGGGAAATTTTTAATGTTTGGAGGAGCTACAGGTATTATTGTAGACATGATAACATACACCTCTTATATACTTGGTATGAATAAAGCTGTAGAGTTGCAGCGCGATAAAAACGAAAGCAAAGGAATGGTAAAATAATGACAATAGAAGTAAAAGATATAATAACTCTTAATGATGATAAAAAATATGTTGTTTGTAGCAGAACAGATTATCAAGACAATTACTATCTTTATCTTATTGACATAAATGATAATACCAACGTGAAGTTCGCAATGGAAAAAGTTCAAGGTGAAAGAATAACTATTATCGAAATAGAAAACGAGGAACTAATTCAGACTTTGATACCTCTGCTTTTTAATGAAGCAAAAGATACTTTAAGAGAATTAGAAGAACAGTAATGTCTGTTCTCTTTTCATATGCCATTTATGACATGACACAATTTATAAAATGTCGATTTCTTTATCTTTAGTAATTGTAAGGCTGTATTTAGTGATATTTCACGATTTAGATATTGCCTTGCAATTTTTATCTGCCTTTTCGTTCTTATAGACTTAGGCCGTCCACAGTTTTTCCCGCTTGCTTTGGCTACTGCTATGCCCTGTGCTTGACGGACTTTTATTTTATGCCACTCGCTTTCAGCTTGAAAGGCTTGTGTAAGTAAGAAAATATCCCTCATAAATCGGGTTGCTAAATCATTATTATCTTGGTCGGTATCAAGCATGGGTGTATCTAATATTTTAAGAATTACCCCTTTTTGCTTGGTTAATGTATTCCAATGGCTAAGGATACTGTCATAGTCACGAGCTAAACGGTCAAGATTTTCAATATACAGAGTGTCGCCCTGTTTAAGTCTTTTAATAAGTCTATGAAACTTTACTCGCTCCTTGCTTTTACCGCTTTCTTTCTCAATGATAATATTCCTTTTGGGTATACCCAGCTTTTCCATTCTCACGACTTGGCGGGCTTCGTTTTGTTCTTCCGTGGACACACGAATCAGAGCAAATGTATTTCCTATCATGATAGATACCTCCAGCTTATTATTGTTAAGCCATCTTAACATAATAAGCCTGTCCACGAAAGGTACACCTTTCACGGACTGCCTTTTAATGATAACAGAGGGCTTTTTTTCTGTCAATACATGGGGGAATAATTGGCATATTGTCTAAATAACGAGCTTCACCTCTGTACATAATGACAAATGTCACTTTCCATTAAAGGTGTACCTTTCGTGGAATAGCGCAGTGAATAAAACTTCATACGTTTCAAACACTATGAAGTTTTTATTTGCAACTAAATTATAGGAGGCTGTTTACATTGAAGAAAATATTTAGCGTGGTATTAGCGTTAGTTATGGTAGCGGGATTAGCTCCGACATTCGCACCACCAGCGGTGGCGTCAGAAAGTGACTATGTGTTTGACCCAGCCACAGGCACAATAACTGGTTACACAGGCACTGGCGGAGATATAACGATTCCTGGAACTATCGGTGGCGTAGCAGTTACGGTGCTTGGACCTGATGCGTTTAGAGGTCACACCAGTATTACAAGTGTGATTATTCCAGAAGGTGTTACGACTAACGGAGGGGCGTTTTCTAACAACCCCAATCTTAAAAGCATATCAATTCCAGCCAGCCTTACTATATTTACCAGTGCGGACTTACTTGGAGCTGATAACCTTGAAAACATAATCGTTGACAGCGCAAATCCAAATTATATGAGTGAAAACGGTGTGCTTTATAACAAAACCCAAACCAGAATATATAAATATACTGGAGGGAAAGCAGATACGACGTTTAGTTTTCCAGCCAGTGTGAACGCAATACATGGTTACGCATTTCGGGGAAGTAAAAATCTTACAAGCCTGACTATCCCAGATAGCGTTACATATATACCTCAGTGGGTATTCACTAACTGCTCTGGCCTTACAAGCATAAATATTCCAATCGGCGTTACACATATCGAGTTTGGCGCATTTCAAAATTGCAGCAATCTAAAAAAAGTATATGCTTTAAGACCAACACCGCCAACATTTGGAGGAACTAATGTATTTACGGGAGTTTTTCCTACTTGCACATTGTGCGTTATTAATGCGCCTGCTATTGATGCTTACACTGCTTCTGATTGGAACGGGTATTTTACAGGTAGAATTATGGTATGCCCTACCAGCATCGACGAAATAATAAGGAATAGTGCAATAAACATTTATCCAAATCCTACACGTAATGATTTCACAGTAAGCTTTGATGTAATAAAACCGACTAATGTAAAAATCGTATTAACGGATTTATCAGGTCGCGAAGTTTTAGATATTTATGATGGATTTGTTGCAGATGGAATGTTTAGAAAGGCGATAAAAACTACTAATTTAGTGAACAGTATTTATTTCTTAAATATTTTGATTGATGGATATATTACAGCAGAAAAGATAATTATTGAATAGCTGCTACTGTAATGACTGTTATAAAAAACTGCTCGCTTTTTTGTGAGCAGTTTTTTTATTTTTATTGTGATTACTTACTGTTGTATGTCCAAGTAGTCACAGTAACAAAAATAAAAAATATTTTTCAAAATCAAAATTTAGTTTATCTTTAATTCTTTACTGTCATACCAATTTTTATTTATAATAAGAATTATTACGATATCTCCTGTCATTTACTTCATACTGCTTTCACTGGAGATTCCGTGTCA